>NZ_JAHLYO010000012.1:0-120644 GCF_025128015.1 Synechococcus sp. CS-1333 | reverse complement strand
TTTCACCCCGCCGGCGCGCATCTCCAGCTCCAGCTCCGTTTCCTCCAGACGCATCAGCTCCTGCACCTGGCGGCCCAGCGTGATCTCCTGCTCATGGCTCAGCAACGGCACGCGGCCGATGTCCCGCAGATACGAGCGCACCAGGTCGCCGCTCGCCATGGAGGCACTGGAAGCATCAACCGTGGCCAAGGGCGGGGAAGGCATGGTGGCGTTTCGCAGGGTTAGGAAACGTTTGTGTTTCGTAATTTACCACCATGGATCGGTCGCACACCATCCCCGCACCTGCTAGCTACGCACCAGCCCAACGCCTGCTGGCGGCGTGCCAGCCCGGCCTCAGTTGGCGGGGCGGCGAGCGTCCGCCGACGCGGGAGAGAATGCGGCTGTGCCCGCCCCTGACGGCGCCTGCCGCCGGGCCCTACGCTGCCGGATGCCATGCCAAGGGAGCGACTCCAAAAGCTGCTGGCCGCCGCCGGCGTCTGCTCCCGGCGGCGGGCCGAGGATCTGCTGCTGCAGGGGCGCGTGCGGGTGAACGGCAGGGTGGCCGGTCTGGGCGATCAGGCCGATGTCAGCACCGATCTGGTGGAGCTCGACGGTCAGCCACTGCGTCCTGCCGTGACCCGTCAGACGCTGTTGCTGCACAAACCCCCTGGTGTGGTGAGCAGTTGCCATGACCCGCAGGGCAGGCCCACGGTGCTGGATCTGCTGCCAGCGGCCCTCACCGAGGGCACCGGCCTGCACCCGGTGGGCCGGCTCGACATCGACAGCCGCGGCGCCCTGCTGCTCACCAACGACGGTGCCCTCACCCTGCGGCTGACCCATCCCCGCCATGGCCACGGCAAGACCTACCGAGTGCTGGTGCAGGGCCACCCGAGCGAGGCCGCGCTGGCCCAATGGCGCCGGGGCGTGGCGCTCGATGGTGAGGCCGCCCTGCCGGTGCAGCTGCGCCGGCTGCGCCAATCGGCCGCCAGCACGCTGCTGGAGGTGAAAATGCGGGAAGGACGAAACCGGCAGATCCGCCGCACCGCTGCCCTGCTGGGCCATCCGGTGCAGGATTTGCTGCGGGTGGCGATCGGGGATCTGCAGCTGGGCACCCTGGCGTCAGGCCAGTGGCGCCCCATCGACGCTCGACAATGGGACGAACCTGCTTCCGGTGCTGGACACCAGCACTGACCCTTCGCCGCCCCCGATGCCGCGCCCCCGGATCACCTCCCTGCTTCCCCAGGCCCTGCGGCGGCGCCTGCGTCTGGAGCCGTCGGCAGCGGCCTCGGCCCCACCGGCCCCCGAAGATCCCCTGCTGCAGCTCGGCCGGCTGCTGCGCCAGAAGCGGGAGGAGCAGGGGCTGAGCCTGCGCCAGCTCGCCACCGAAACCCGCATCAGCACCCCGGTGATCGAGGCGCTGGAGAGGGGCTGGCGTGACCGCCTGCCGGAGCCCGCTTACCTGCGCACGATGCTGGCGCTGCTTGAGCAGCATCTCGGCCTGGAACCCGGTGCGCTCAACGCCGCCCTGCCGCTGCAAGCCCACCCACTCGACGACCACAGCAAGCAGCCCTCGCTGCTGCGGCGCTTCACGCCGGGCTCAATCGATGTATTCACCAGCTGGCAAGGCACGGTGCTCTATGGCCTGCTGACCGCCGGCCTGATCTACGCCGTGAATCTGCAGCAGCAGCAGCTGGCGGCGGCCAACCAGCTCACGCTGCGGCCCGTGCCGCCGCTCACGGAAGCGGAGCGGGTGAAACCGCCCGACAGCAATGCCCTGCTGCTGCAGGTCCACCCCGACCTGCGGCCCCTCCAGCAGGCGGCCCGTGGGGTGGCGCAGAAGCAATGGAGCCGGGAAGCGCGCCAGGAGGGGGGTGGTCCTGGCGTGCTGCGCCTGCGGCTGGATCAGCCCACAAGCCTCCAATTGAGCAGCGAATCGGGAGAAGGCACCCGGCTGCAAGGGGCGCGGGGCTCCCTCGTGCTGCAGATGCAGCCACCGCTGCAGGTGCAGCTCACTCCCCCACCGGCGGCGGGCAGCGGGGCCGTGCGTTGGAACGAGCAGCCGCTGGAGGCCGAAGCCGGGCGGCCGGGGGGTTACCGCGTGCCGCCGGCAGCAGCGCGGGGCTCAGCGGCAGCGCCAGCAGCGCTCCCCTCGGTTGCGCCGCCCGCCGATCTGCCGTAACGGGCCGCCAGGGCGGCCAGGGCAGCGATCGGCTCACTGAGCTGCTGCACAGGTTGCTCCAGCCGCCAGCTCCAGTTGGCCTCCCCCGCCGTGCCAGGGGTGTTGAAGCGGGCCTGATCGCCCAGGCTGAGCAGATCCTGCAGGGGCACCACCGCCAGCTCGGCGCGCGAGGCGAGCGCCAGCTCCAGCAGTTGCCAGCCTGGGGCCTCGATCATCTCGCCGATCCGTTCACCCACCTGACGGCGCTGATCCTCGGGCAGGGAGTCCCACCAGCCGATACAGGTGGCGTTGTCGTGGGTGCCGGTGTACACCACCCAGTGGCGGCCCACGTAGTTCTCGGGCAGGTAGGCGTTGCCGTCGTTGCCGTCGAAGGCAAACTGCAGGATCTTCATACCCGGCAGGCGAAAGCGGTCGCGCAGAGCCTCCACCGCAGGCGTGATCACGCCCAGGTCTTCGGCGATCAGGGGCAGTTGGCCACCCAGCCGTTGACGCAACGCCCTCAGCAGCGCCACCCCTGGCGAAGCGCGCCATTCGCCCAGCTGGGCCGTGAGTGCCTCACCGGGCACCGCCCAGTACGACTCCAGCGCGCGGAAGTGATCCAGACGCAGCAAATCGAGCCGTTCCAGCTGCCCCTGCAGCCGCCGGAGCCACCAGCGGAAGCCGGTGAAGCGATGCAGCGACCAGCGATAGACGGGTGTCCCCCACAGCTGGCCGGTGTCGGAGAAGTAATCGGGCGGCACACCGCTCTGCTGGGTGAGGGAACCATCCCGGCGCAGCGAGAAGAGGCGGCGCCGAGCCCAGACATCGGCACTGTCGTGGGCCACATAGAAAGGAAGATCGCCGATAAGCTGCACGCCGCGATGGCGCGCATGGTCATGCAGCTGCTGCCACTGGCGCTCCAGGTGCCACTGCACCAGGGCCTCCTGCCGCAGGGCCGCCGCCTGCTCCCGGTCGAAGCGGCGCAGGGCCCGCCACTGCCGTTGCGCCAGCGGGACAGGCCATTGCCACCAGGGCAGGCCTCCCTGCAGCTCCCGCAGCACCATGAAGCGGCAGTGCTCCACCAGCCAGGGAGCTGCCGCCTGGCACCAGCGCTGGAAGTCGGCCTGGCGTTCAGCCGACTGCTGGAGCCAGCGCCGCTCGAGCGCCTGGGCCAGGGCCGCCGAGCGGAGCGGGCAGGCCTCCAGGTCGAGGCGATCGGTGCGGCCGGGGGGCAGCCCGGCAAGATCGGCGGCTTCCAGAAAGCCATCGGCCACCAGCGCGTCGCCGTCGAGAAACCAGGCGTTCAGCGCAAAGCCGCTGGGGGAGCTGTAGGGAGAGCCGGTGCCATCGGCGGGGGCCAGTGGCAACAACTGCCAGGCGTCGATGCCGTGGTCGGCCAGCAGGTCGATCCAGGCGTGGGCCGCGGCGCCGAAGCTGCCGCAGCCGGGCGTGCCCGGCAGGGCCGTGGGGTGGAGCAGCACACCACAGCGGCCCGCTGTCCCGGGGCCTGGTGGAAGGTCGGCGTCGCTCACGTGCGCGGCAGGCGGTAACGCGCCACGATCGCCTTGGCGAAGGCCGGGATGTGGCGCTCGGCCATCTCAGGATGGTGGCGCCGCAGCCACAGGGCATTGCGGGTGAAGTGGGAATCGATCGAGAAGCGGCCATACTCCAGCCCCTGAGGCCCGACGCGCTGCACGAGGAAGCCCACCACCTCAGCCAGCCAGCGGGGCAGGCGCACCGCCTTGTCGTAGGCGTCGATGCCCTGCTGCACCGCGGCGCGGCGATCCCCGCGGCTGCTCACCGGCGCCAGATCCAGTTCCGCCTCCACCAGATCGAGCAGCTCCTGGCCGCGGGCGTTGCGCACCGTGAGCCACTGACGGCCGAAGGTGGCGCCCATGTAGCCCACCACCAGGTCGGCGCCGCCGTTCACGTAGTCGAAGCAGCTGAGGCAGCTGGGGGCGAACACATCCTTGAGCCGGGGGGTGTCGAGACCGAAGAAGGGCACCGTCTCCTCGCGGCCGTCGCTGTGGCGGAAGTGGATGCGGAAGTCCTGCATGAACTCGTAGTGCACCACCGTGGCGGGCGAATCGCTGGCGCTTTCCAGAAAGGTCTGCAGCCCCTGGCGGCTCACGTTGTCCACGCACGGCAGACCGAGCACGTAGAGCTGATCCAGCGGCAGGGTGTCCTGCACGGCCCGCAGCGCCTGCACCTGGCAGCCCACACCGATGGCCAGCAGGCGGCGGATGCCGCTGCCGGGTAACTGCTCCAGCACCTCCAGGTTGGGGGAGAGGGTGGGCTTGTTCACCCGTGCCGCCAGCACCTGCTCGGGGGTGCGCGCCAGCACCGGCACCGGCGTGAAGCGGTCGTCGGGGCTCTGCTGCACGCACACCACCGCATCCACCAGGCCCGTTTCCAGCGCCCGCACGCCGATGCGCGACACGATGCCGGTCCACTGCGCCCCATCGATCGGGGGCTGCAGGCGGGCCGTGACCATGCGCTGGCTGACGCCGAAGTAGAGCTCGTCCTCGTTGGTGAGGTCACGGCTGCGGCCGTGGGCGGCTTGCTCCATCGCCTCGAAGCGCTGCTGGAGGAAGGCGCAGGCCTGGCGTACGTAAGCCACCCAGCGGCTGTCGCACAGACCGCAGTCGCTGCAGAGGTCCTTGGCCGGTTTTGTGCTGCCCTTGGGCAGGGGCCGGGCCCGTTCGTGAGGGAGGGGAGGGGCGGCGGTCAATGCGGCGTCCAGCCTGACGGGGCAAGGGAGCTTCAACCTATCGGCAGGCCCGGCTTCCGTGCCGGAGCTACGGCAAAGTTGAGCCTTCGCAAGCATGAGCGCCGATGGCAGGCGGGAGCAAGGCACGCCCACGGGGTGCGGCGCGATCGGCAGGGAGTTCGGACGTGTCACCTGCGGGTCCTGCCCAGGCGGAGCCTGGCGGCCGCCCCCGCGCTCGGTTGGGGTCGCGGCTGTGGAAGCTGAGCCTGGCCCTGCTGGCTGCCGTGGGCACGGTGGTGCTGTTCGAGCGTGTGTGGTCGCGGCCCGACCCCGGCCTGGTCAGCAGCGATCAAGCGGGCCTCAACAAGGATCTGGCCGATCCGCCGATCCGTCCCATCACGGTGCTGCTGATCGGCACCGACGCCGACCGGCTCGATGCCAGCACCAACGGCGCCGCCCCCCCCGGCCCCGCCAACGCCGACACGCTGCTGCTGATCCGGGCCGATCCGGGCGGGGCGATGCGGGTGCTGAATGTGCCCACCGAACTGGCTGTGCAGGTGCCGGGTCAGAAGAAGGTGCAGAGCCTGGGGGCCCTTTACCGGCTGGGCGGCCCTGCCCTCACGGCCGGCGGGGTGGGGGAGCTGGTGGGCCTCGACCCTGGCCAGCCTGAGCGCTATGTGGTGATGCCGCGTCAGGTGCTGCGCAGCCTGGTGGACGGCCTGGGCGGGCTGGAGCTGAACTTGGATCAGGCCATCCGTTACCACGACAAAACCCAGAACTACCGGGTCGATCTTCAGGGCGGGCTGCAGGTGCTGAAGGGCCCGCAGGTGGAGCAGCTGGTGCGCTTCAAGGGCAAGGACGACGGCCTCAGCGGACGGCGCAGCCGCCAGCAGGAGGTGATCGCCGGCCTGCTGGAGCAGCTGGGGCGCCCTGACGGCACGGCGAAACTGGCGCAGCAGGTGAGGCAGCTCCAGCCGTTGGTGGGCACCAACCTGACGGAAACCGAGATGCTGAGCCTGCTCAACGTGGCGATCCAGCAGGCCCACACCGTGCGCTACGACAAACTCCCGCTGGCACCCACCACCGAGCCTGGCCAGACGCTGCGGCAAGTGGCGCCGGGAGCAGAGCAGCCGCTGTGGCCGGCGGGGTAGCCCCACTCCGGCCATCGCGATGGATCAGCGCAGGCCGCTCAGAGGGTGGTAAGGCGCTGCCAGCGCAGCTTCAGGGCCTCCAGCAACACCTCCGCACCGGCAGCGCCGTGGTCGCCTGGCTGCAGCACACCGAGCCAGGGCAGACCCTCGCAGGCGCGGGCCGACCCGTCCCAGCTGCCGCCCCACTGCACCAGGCCAAGCAGGGGCACGGCGGAGCGATCGAGCAGGGCGGTGTAGGCCGCCGCCAGCCCGCTGGTGGCGTCGTCAGCCGTCACCAGCAGCAGGGTGGGCTGCCGCCAGGCGCCGAGCACCTCCGCCCAGCGGGTGCCCGCCGGCAGCCAGCGGCCTGGGTCTTGCTCGAGCGCCACCAGAGCGCCGCCCCGGTGGCTCTGGAGGGCCGCCATCAGCTGATCGGGCTCAACCGATTGAGCGGCCAGCTGGCTGAGCTCGGTTGTGGCGGGGAGGGCCAGCAGCGACTGCAGGCGCGGGGCCGCCTGGGGCAGGGCCGCCAGCCCGCCCGGGCCAGCTCCGGCCAGCACCAGGGGAGAGGTGAGCAAGGACCGCTGTTCGGACAAGACCGGCAGGCACTGGTTCATCATTCTTCATACCACCAGGTTTCGCCGGCATCCGACCGGAAGGCTTCTACCATCAGCTCCATGCCGACCTCGCTCACGCCCGCCGTGACCCGTTTCCTGACAGCCGATCGGGTCGAGCAGGACCAGCCCCCTCATGACACCCGGCGGCTGCGGCTGTTCAGCGGCACGTCGAACCAGGCCTTGGCCCGCGAGATCGGCGCCTATCTCGATGTGCCCGATGGGCCGCGCGCGATCAAGCGCTTCGCCGATGGTGAGCTTTATATCCAGATTCAGGAATCGATCCGCGGCTGCGATGTCTTCCTGATCCAACCCACCTGCGCTCCGGTGAACGATCACCTGATGGAGCTGCTGATCATGGTGGATGCCTGCCGGCGTGCCTCGGCCCGGCAGATCACCGCCGTGGTGCCCTACTACGGCTACGCCCGCGCCGACCGCAAGACGGCGGGCCGCGAATCGATCACTGCCAAGCTGGTGGCCAATCTGCTGGTGAAATCCGGCGTCGACCGGGTGCTGGCGATGGACCTGCACTCCTCCCAGATTCAGGGGTACTTCGACATCCCCTGCGATCACATCTACGGCTCGCCCGTGTTGGTGGATTACCTGCGCACCCGCGACCTCGGCGAGGTGGTGGTGGTGTCCCCGGATGTGGGCGGCGTGGCCCGGGCCCGGGCCTTCGCCAAGCAGATGAGCGATGCGCCGCTCGCGATCATCGACAAGCGCCGCTCCGGCCACAACGTGGCTGAGAGCCTCACAGTGATCGGCGACGTGGCCGGCAAGACGGCCATCCTGATCGACGACATGATCGACACCGGCGGCACCATCTGCGCGGGCGCGCGACTGCTGCGCCAGCGGGGCGCCACCCGGGTGCTGGCCTGCGCCACCCATGCGGTGTTCTCCCCTCCCGCGATCGAGCGGCTCTCCGAGCCCGGCCTGTTCGAAGAGGTGCTGGTCACCAACAGCATCCCGATCAGCGACGACCGCCGCTTCCCGCAGCTGCAGGTGCTTTCGGTGGCCAACATGCTGGGCGAAGCCATCTGGCGCATCCACGAGGAAAGCTCTGTGAGCTCGATGTTCCGCTGAAACCACCCGAACGCCACCGCGCCGAGGCGCCCTTTCCCCTGCGGGTGCGGCTGAAGAAGGCCCTGCCGGTGCTGGTCACGGCCCTGCTCACCACAGGACTGCAAGGCGTCGGCCTGCTGCCCGCTGCCGCCTCCAGCCAGCGGGTGGGAGTGTGGCTCACCAACAGCCCCAGCCCCCTCTACTACGACCGCAACCGGATCGAGCAGGCCGTCAAGGAACTGGCAGCTGCCCGGTTCAACACCCTCTACCCGAATGTGTGGAGCCGGGGCACCACCTTCCACCGCAGCCGCTTTGCTCCCACCGAACCGGCCCTGCTGAAGGCTGCGCCGGGACTCGATCCGATCTGCCAGATCACCCGCTCCGCCCAGCGGCGCGGCATGCAGGTGATCCCTTGGTTCGAATACGGAATGATGGAGCCCGCCGACGCGGAGGTGGTGCGGCGTCATCCCGAGTGGGTGCTGCAGCGCAGCGATGGCTCCACCCTCTACGCCATGCACGGCGCCAACCTGAAAACCTCACCGCTCCGGGATCTGCGGGTGTGGCTCAACCCGGCCCACCCCGGCGTGCGCGCCCGCTTCATCGGCCTGATCCAGGAGATCGTGCAGCGCTGTGGTGTCGACGGCATCCAGCTCGACGATCACTTCGCCTGGCCGGTGGAACTGGGCTACGACCCTTACACCAGGGCACTGTTCAGCAAGGAGAAGGGGCGGGAACCTCCCACGGATTTCAACAACCGCGAATGGATGAGCTGGCGGCGCCAGCAGCTCACCGGCCTGCTGCGGGAGCTGCGAAGGGAACTGCGCCGCAGCAACGACAAGGCGGTGATCAGCCTGTCCCCTGGACCGTTCCGCTTCGCCTACAACCATTGGCTCCAGGACTGGGAAATCTGGGCCCTGGGCAAACTGGTCGACGATCTGGTGGTTCAGAACTACGCCTTTTCGGTGCGCGGTTTCGCCCGTGATCTCGATCAGCCGGCGCTGGTGAAGGCCCGCCAGTGGGGCCTGCCCGTGGAAATCGGCATCCTGGCGGGCTTCGGTGGCCGCACTCCCGACATGGCCACGCTCAATCAGAAGGTGGAGCTGGCGGCCCAGCGGGGTCATGGCGTGATCTATTTCTATTGGGAAGGCCTGTGGGGCAACTACGCCGGGCCCGAGGGAGCTTCCCTCCGGCGCGACGCGTTCACCCGATTGCACCGCCAGGCCTTCGGTCGCGGGCAGAGCCCCGCCAAGGGACAGGCCTCCAGCGCCGGAGCGGCGCCCCGCTGATCGCCTTCAGGCCGCCACCCCTTCGCCGGCGCCGAGCGAACGGCACTGCTCCACCACTTCGCGGGTGTTGGCAGAAATATCCGCCGCAGCCAGCTGCTCCACCGCCGCGCGCATGTGCCCGGCCCGCTCCGGCCCATAGCTCTGCCAGCGGCTGAACAGCTTCGCGAGCCGCGACGCCGTGATCGGGTTGCGCCGATCGAGCGCCACGATCTGCTCGGCCATGAACCGATAGCCCGTGCCATCGGCCGCGTGGAACACCGGCGTGTTGGCAGAAAAGCCCCCCAGCACCGCGCGGATCGCGTTGGGAGCTGCCGGGTCGAAGCGCGGATGGGCCAGCAGAGCTGACGCCCGCTCCAGCCCATCGGCGAAGGGGGCGCTGGCCTCCAGCGCGAACCAGGAATCGAGGATCACTGGCTTCTCCTGCCAGCGTTGGTAGAAGGCCTCCAGCGCGCGGCGACGTTGCTCGCAGGGGTGAACCTGCAGGGCCCGCAGCCCGGCCCGGGCGAGCGTCATCGACGGTCCCTGCACCGCAGCGGCAGCGGCCTCGCGCACGGCCTCATCCCCGGCCGCCGCTCGCCAGCACCAGATCGTGGCGGTCAGGCGCCGCTCACCCTGCCCCTGAGGCCAGGGCTGCTCCCACTGCGGCCGGCAGGCGGCAAGCGCGTCCAGCAACGGCTCCTCCAGGGCAGCGCCGAAGACGCGCTCCAGGTCCAGCAGGGCCGCAAACAGCGCCGGAGGATCCGGCTCGGGGGCCAGATCCTCCAGTTCGGCCATGCCGGGAAGGGCCAGCAGGGCGCTGCGGCTGGCGGGCGGCAAGCTGCTGTCGGTGAGGATCGCGGCAAAGGCAGCGGTAAGCCCACATTCCAGTTCCGGGTCGCTGCGACCGGCGGCCCGGGCCAGCACGGCCTGCCGCAGCAAGGTCTGGCCTGCATCCCAGCGGGCGAAGGGGTCGCTGTCGCAGGCAAACAGGTGCAGCAGTTCGGCATTTGGCCGGGCAAGCTCGAGCCGCACGGGCGCCGAGAATCCCCGCAGCACCGAGAGGGCCGGCGGCGTCGGTCCCGGAGGCAACCCCTCGTAGCGCAGCTGGGTCTCCGCGGCCTCCAGCACGACGGGCGATCCGCCGGTCTGGGGCAGGGCCTGGCCGTCCTCACCCACAAGGGCCAGGGCCAGGGGAATCACCAACGGCTGCTTGTGCGGCTGGCCCGGGGTGGCGGGGGTGTGCTGGCGCAGCACCAGGGCGAGTGCGCCACTGGCGCCGTCCCAATGGCGATCGATCGACACCACGGGGGTGCCGGCCTGGTGATACCAGCGGCTGAACTGCTCGAAACTGAAGGGAAGCGGCGAGGGATCGTCGCCCTTCCCAAGGCTGATCTGCCTATTGATGGGCTGCCCAGCAGCGGTTTGCCCATCGGTGATCTGCTTATCGGCGGTGGCCGCAGAGGCTTCCGTTGCGGCGTCCTGCATGGCCTGCAGGAAATCGGCAGTGGTGGCGGCGGTGCCGTCGTGGCGCTGCACATAGAGCGCCATGCCGCGCATGAAGGTGGCAGGACCCAACAATGTGTGCAGCATACGGATCACTTCCGCACCTTTCTCATAGATGGTGGTGGTGTAGAAATTGTCGATCGCCTGATAGTGATCCGGCTGAATCGGGTGAGCAGTGGGTCCTGCATCTTCCCGGAATTGGGTATTGCGCAGCATCGCCACATCCTCGATGCGCTTGAGATCGGCACCGTGCAGATCGGCGGTGAAGCATTGGTCGCGAAACACCGTGAGTCCTTCCTTAAGGGAAAGCTGGAACCAGTCACGGCAGGTGATGCGATTCCCCGTCCAATTGTGGAAGTATTCGTGGGCAATCACGCTTTCGATGCGTTCGAGCTCACCATCAGTGGCGGTTTCGGCATCGGCGAGCACCAGCTTGGAGTTGAAGATGTTCAGGCTCTTGTTCTCCATGGCGCCCATGTTGAAATGGCGCACAGCCACGATGTTGTATTCATCGAGGTCGTATTCGAGCCCATACACCTGCTCATCCCAGGCCATCGACCGCTGCAGCGAGGCCATCGCATGAGCGGTGTAGGGGGAATCGCCCGGCTCCACATGCAGGCGCAGTTGCACCATCCGGCCACTGGCGGTGGTGAAGCTGCCGCGCACCTCCTCAAGCCGTCCGGCCACGAGCGCGAACAGATAGGAGGGTTTGGGGAAGGGGTCGTCCCAGACCGCGAAGTGGCGGCCATCGGCCAGGGCACCGGCAGCCTGGCAATTGCCGTTGGAGAGCAGCACCGGGTAGCGCTCCTGCTCCGCTTCGATCCGCACCTGGAAGCGGCTGAGCACATCCGGTCGGTCGGGGTGGAAGGTGATGCGGCGGAAGCCTTGGGCCTCGCACTGGCTTGTCACCATGCCGCCGCTGGCATAGAGGCCTTCCAGGGTGGTGTTCGTGTAGGGGTCGATCCTCACCCGACTGGTGAGTACGAACGGCCGCTGCGGCGGCTGGAGCACCACCAGAAGACCCTCCTCCTGGTGGGTGGCGGCAGGCGGAAGTGGTTCCCCGTCGATGGCCAGAGCCTCCAGCTCCAGCCCCACCCCCCTCAGCTCCAACGGTGAAGCGGCTTGAGCAGCTGAAGACGCCCCCACCGCGGGAAGGAACGAAAGGGTCGCTTCCACCAGGCCGTGGTCGGGGAAGAGGCGCACGGTCAAGTCCGTGCGCTCCAGCGCGTAGGGATAAGGCCGGTAATCGGCCAGGCGCACATCAGGCATCGACCCAGGGAAGAACAACCCTCTGATCCTGAAGGGTGCCAGGCAGCGCCGCGATCACCAAGGCAGCGGACTGCGTCCCTGGCCGGCATTGCAACCCACCTGGGAGCCCAGCAGCGCGCCGAGCGGCACTGCCCAGGTCCGGCCCTGGTCGCGGGAGGCGGCATAGCCGATGCCACCGCCGATCACGCCGCCCACGAGCCGGCCGATCGAGCAGCGCTGTTGCAGCGCTTGCGCTTCTTCAAAGGTCTGCGGTGCATTAAAGCCGTTCACCTGCCCCTGATAATCCTGATAAGGGGCGGGGAAGTTCCGCACCGGAATCACTCCCGACTGTGGGAGTGTCTGGGCCACGGGGACCTGGCGATAGACGGGAACCTGGCGGTACACCGGCTGCTGCTGATACACCGGCACCTGCTGGTAGGCCTGGCCAGGAAACCCAAACGACTGAGCCTGGACCGCGAGCGGAGCCAAGGAACCAATGCTGAGCAGGCCGGCGGCCATCAGGGCAGAAGATGACGAGAAGGTCATGACGACGTTGGTGAAAAACACCCCGGAGGGATGCCTTCAGCAAAGCCAGAAGCCCTGAATGAACTGCAACTGACCAGGGGGTCAATCGCATCCGGATGCGACCGCCAGTTGTGAGGTTGGCCTCTATCAAAAAGCCGACCTCTCAGCCACCTACTTCGGGGGTGCCTTTGCAGGCGCAGCTGGTGCAGGTGCGAGCGGGCCAGCTGCCGGCCTTGCGCCAGATCCCTGCTGCTTGATGGCCGCCTCCACCCGCTTCACTACATCCGGCGGCACCTGTTTCGGACAGAGATCCACCGCACCGATCACAGCGGAGTTCACGGCACCGCGCCGCAAATCCTCAATGGTGAGGGTCTGGGTGCCCACCTGCTGGATCTTGCCGCCGTGCAGCCCCTGGAGCACTTGCGCGATGGTTTCACCGGCGATGGCCACGGCCTTGTCGAAGTCCACACCGCCGCCGCGGGCGATGCAAACGTTGACAGCCGCGATCCGCGTATAGAGCTGCATCTGCGCTTCCGTGGCCGGTGCGGTTTGAGCGGCGGCGGGCAGAGACGCGAAGGGGAGCAGCAGGAGGGGGACCGCCACGAGGGACCGGCTCCAGCGGGGCAGAAGACGCAAAGGGGAGGACGCGTGAACCTCCATGGTGCTGCACCAGCCGATGAACTTCAATCGTGCACCAGCCGTGCCTCGCCCACTCTCCACGCCGTCCCGCGCAACCCGCCTGGTTCTCCGGCCGGCCCCCCGCGCCCGAAACCGCCTGCGCCCGCCCGCAGTCCACCAAACCGGCCCAGCGCCCTGCCATGGACTGCGGGTGAACTCATAATGTGGCAATTACGTATTGGACCAGCCAGACGGTGCCTGCTGCGGGGGGGCCTAACCCCACCACCCATCCCCCTGAGGCCTCACCGCCGCCGCGTCGCCCGCTGAAACTGCTGCTGGTGGCGGCGCCGTACCATCTCGCCACCGCCGACCTGCGCGGCGTCATGCACCTGCTCCAGAGCAGCGACAGCGGTTTCGATGTAAAACTTGAAGTGGCCCACCCGGCCGAGCGCCCGGAGCTTTTGGAGCTTCACCGCCTCGTGGCCACCCCGGCCTTGGTGAAACTTGAACCGAAGCCCCGGCAGGTGTTTGCCGGAAACACCGTGCTGCAGCAGCTCAAGGGCTGGCTACCCCGCTGGCAGCAGCGGGAAGTGGTGAGCGGCCTGGGCATGAGCCTGCGCCCCGCAGAAATGGATGGCAGCCGCACGCAGCGGGAACTGCAGCTGGAAGATCAATTGCTGGTGCTGCGCCAGGAGAACGAAACCCTGATCGAGCGGCTGGGGGTGCAGGAACGGCTGCTGCGCATGGTGGCCCATGAACTGCGTACGCCGCTCACCGCGGCCAAGCTGGCGCTGCAGAGCCTGCAGCTCGGCCACATCGACACCACGCGTTGCCGCGACGTGCTCGACCGGCGGCTGGACGACATTGAGCACCTCTCCAAGGACCTGCTGGAAGTGGGGACCACCCGCTGGGAGGCCCTCTTCAATCCCCAGCAGCTTGGGTTGGCCTCGGTGGCGGCGGAGGCGATCCTGGAGCTTGAAAAGCTTTGGGTGGGCCGCGACATCCAGCTGATTACCGACATTCCCGCCGACCTCCCGGCCGTGTTTGCCGATCAGCGGCGCATGCGACAGGTGCTGCTCAACCTGATCGAGAACGCCTTGAAATTCACCCCTGACGGGGGCCAGGTGCACCTCACGCTGCTCCACCGCACCAACCAGTGGCTGCAGGTGAGTGTCTGCGACACCGGCCCGGGCATTCCCAGAAACGAACAGCAGCGGGTGTTCCTGGAGCGGGTGCGCCTGCCCCAGACCTCGGGCACCACCTCAGGCTTCGGGGTGGGCCTGTCCGTGTGCAGGCGGATCGTGGAAGTGCATGGCGGTCGGATCTGGGTGGTTTCTGAGCCGGGAGAAGGGGCCTGCTTCCATTTCACCGTGCCGGTGTGGAACGGTCAGAACGCGGCAGTCGCTTCCCCTCCTTGACGAAGGGCCACTCCGACCCGTAGCTTCCAACACGTCGGATGGAGAGGCTTCGAACGCCCTTCACCCGTGGCCTCGCCCCCATCGTCTAGAGGCCTAGGACACCTCCCTTTCACGGAGGCGACAGGGGTTCGAATCCCCTTGGGGGTATATTTTAAATCTGAATACGATCTTAATTTATTACATTCCAGAACAATCTCTATATTTATATCTTCCTACAGGCAAATCCGGTTCTTTTCTCTTTTCAAGCGTCTGATTTATTCGATCAATCGTTCAGTTCGGGGCAACATCCTCAGCACAGTTCACCCAGCTCAGTTCAGGGCATCACCCTTTGGGCGGGCCGTCCTGCTCAGCGCGAGCCATGATTACTCACCGGAAGCTAACCATTGCAGGGAGCACACTCTCTCCGTGACGGCATCAAGGCTCGATCCTCTGGGGGATCTGAGGCTCAGCATGTCGGCATTCCATTCCCTGTGAGTTTCCGCCACGAGGCCAGCGGCTGTAAGCCCAGCCAGGCACCGCCTGGTGGTCTCAGAGGCGGCCCGAGCGGCGCAGTGCTTCCTGTTGCACTGCCCGCAGGTTGGCAGCCAGGTCTTCGCGCAGGCGCTGCTCAATCAGCGCGATCGGCATGCCCGGGCGGCCCTGCACGGTGAGGTCGTAAAGGAGCCGGGAGCCGATCGGATCCGGGCTCACCTGCCACGCCCCTTCAAAACAGCGGAAATCGCCCTGGATCATGGCGAAGCGGAGCATGCCGTGTTCCCGCACTTCCTGGAGCTCCAGTTCCACCCGCGCCGAGAAGCGCAGACCACAGAACTGTTGACAGCCCACCTGCTCCAGACCCACCCGGTCGTCGCGGCGCCACAGCAACCGCGAGGTGGAGAGGTTCGGGATGAAGCGGCTGAGGTTCTCGTAATCCGTGAGCACCGACCAGATCAGGTCGTCCTTGAGGTCGATGCGCAGCTGAACGGCCAGACGGCGGGCCCCCTGGGGCAGGCGCTCCATCTCCTGTTGGATGGTGTCGAGGGGGCAGGAGTGTTGCCCTGTGGCCGGGCTTGACGCAGTGATGAGCGAACCGGCGGAAGACACCACGTAGAAACACCCCAGTGCCGGGGAACGTAGGGGAGAGGACAACCTGTTGTCGCGCACCAAACTTAGCCCTGATGCCCGGATGTCGGCGTCAGGAACCGCGCACCTGCTGGGGAGCCGGTTGTGGCTTCGGAGCGTTGCCTAAGATCTGACAGCCTTTTTCCGCAGTGAGTCGCTTCATGCGCACCTCGACCGCCGCGCTTCGCCAGTCCGATGCCCGCATGTTCACCCTGGTGGTGGAAGGGCTGCAGGGTCCCGGAGAGCGAGCGGCCGAACGTCGCTTCATGGTGCCGCTGTCCCGGATGCAGGCCACGCTGCGCCTGATCAACCAGCAGGGAGGACGACTGATCTCGGTCACCCAATCCGACCAGGCCCCCACCCCATCTCCTGACCCCGGCCCCTCCGACCCGGTCGCCCCCCCCGCCATCGCTCCTGTGACCACCACCGCCGCCAAAGAACCGGGCAAGCACGAGGCCGTGCCCGTGAACCTCTACAAGCCGAAGGACCCCTATGTGGGCACCGTGCTCGGCAACTATTCCCTGCTCGCCGAGGGGGCGATCGGCCGGGTGAACCACATCACTTTCGACCTCTCCGAGGGCAAGCTCCACTACGTGGAAGGCCAGAGCATCGGCATCATTCCCGATGGCACCGACACCAACGGCAAACCACACAAGCTGCGTCTGTATTCGATCGCCAGCACCCGCCACGGCGACAACCTCGAAGACAAAACCGTGTCGCTCTGCGTCCGCCAGCTTCAATACGAGAAAGACGGCGAAACCATCAGCGGTGTCTGCTCCACGTTCCTCTGTGACATCGAGCCCGGCGCCAAGGTGCGGATCACGGGGCCCGTGGGCAAGGAAATGCTCCTCCCGCCCGACGAAGACGCCAACGTGATCATGCTGGCCACCGGCACCGGCATCGCACCGATGCGAGCCTATCTGCGCCGCATGTTCGATCCCGGCGAGCGTGAGAAGAACCCCCACTACCAGTTCAAAGGCAAGGCCTGGCTGATCATGGGCGTGCCCACCACCGCCAACCTGCTCTACGAAGACGACTTCCAGAGCTACCTGAGCCACTTCCCCGACAACTTCCGCTACACCAAGGCCATCAGCCGCGAGCAGCAGAACCCCTCGGGCGGTCGCATGTACATCCAGGACCGGGTGGCCGAACACGGCGAAGAGATCTTCAACATGATCGAAGACCCCAAGACCCATGTCTACATGTGCGGTCTGCGGGGCATGGAGCCCGGCATCGACGAAGCCATGACCAAGGCCGCCGAAGCCAAGGGGCTGACCTGGTCGGAGCTGCGCCCCCAGCTCAAGAAAGCCGAGCGCTGGCACGTGGAAACCTACTGAGCCGGCCGCTTCCTCCAGGATCGGCCCGCCCTCTGGGCGGGCTTTTTTTTGCCGAAACCCCCACATAGCCGCCTGGGCACTCCGTGGGTGGCCGGTTCCCGGCTTTCGTGGAGGGATCAGGCCCGCCCTTCCCCCATGACCGCCGTCCTCACCAATCCGCTCAGGGTCGGGTTGCGCCAGGAGCGGGTGATCTCGCCCCAGTGTCTGGTGATCTTCGGCGCCAGCGGCGACCTCACCCACCGCAAGCTGATTCCGGCGCTGTTCGAGCTGTTTCGTCAGCGGCGCCTGCCCAGCGAGTTCGCCGTGCTGGGCTGCGCCCGCCGCCCCTGGAGCGATGAAGAGTTCCGCGCCCGCATGACCGAGGCCCTGGCGGAGGAGGTGGCCGACCACGCCAGCGCCTGGGAGCAGTTCAGCAGCGGCCTCTTCTACGAGCCGGTGGACCTGCAGGTGCCTGAGCATCTGGTGCGGCTGGGCCAGCGGCTCGAGGCCATCGACCGGCTGCGGGCCACTCGCTCCAACCGCACCTTCTACCTGTCGGTGTCGCCCACCTTCTATGGCAGCGGCTGCCGCGCCCTCGCCGATGCCGGCCTGCTGAGCGACCCGCAGCGCAGCCGGGTAGTGATCGAGAAGCCCTTCGGCCGTGACTACGGGAGCGCCGAGAAGCTCAACCGAATCGTGCAGGCCTGCGCCCAGGAAAACCAGGTCTTCCGGATCGACCACTACCTGGGCAAGGAAACGGTCCAGAACATCCTGGTGCTGCGCTTCGCCAACACCATCTTCGAGCCGATCTGGAACCGCAACTTCATCTCCAGCGTGCAGATCACCGCCGCAGAAACCGTGGGAGTGGAGGAGCGGGCCGGCTACTACGAGAGCTCCGGCGCCCTGCGGGACATGGTGCAGAACCACCTCACCCAGATGCTGGCGCTCACCACCATGGAAGCGCCGGGCCGCTTCGACCCGGAAGCGATCCGCAACGAGAAGGCCAAGGTGCTGCAGGCCGCCCGCCTCGCCGATGAGGCCGAGCCCTGGAACTGCTGCGTGCGCGGCCAGTACGGCCCCGGTGGCTCCCGCAGCCGGCCGATCAAGGGCTACCGGGAGGAACCCGGGGTCAACCCGAACAGCACCACCGAAACCTATGTGGCGATGAAGCTGTTCATCGACAACTGGCGCTGGCAGGGGGTGCCCTTCTATCTGCGCACCGGCAAGCAACTGCCGAAGCGGCTCAGCGAGGTGGTGCTCACCTTCCGTGAGGCGCCGGTGCACCTCTTCGACGCCGCCGGCGGCAGCCCCACCGCCAACCAGCTGATCCTGCGCATCCAGCCCAACGAGGGCGCCGAATTCCGCTTCGAGGTGAAGGCACCGGGATCGGGCATGCGCAGCCGGCCGGTCGACATGCAGTTCTCCTACGACGAATCGTTCGGGGAACCCTCCGATGAGGGCTACGTGCGCCTGCTCGCCGACGCCATGCTGGGAGATCCCACCCTGTTTACCCGCGGCGATGAGGTGGAAGCGGCGTGGCGCCTCTACACCCCCCTGCTGGAGCTGATCGAGGACAGTCCCTGGCAGCTGCCGGTCCAGCCCTATGAGGCCCGCACCTGGGGCCCCGCCGCTGCCGACAGCCTGCTCGCCAGCGACAACCTGGTCTGGCGCCGCCCCTGAACGCCTCGGCCTCCACCATCCACATCCGTCCCGTCCCCCCTCCCTGCCCTTCCTTCCATGAGCCCCCAACTGACCCTTCAGGCCCCGGTGGAACTGCCGCCCCCCGAGCTCACCGGGTACCTGGAGAAGCTCTGGCAGCACGACCTGGGGCACAGCAGTGGGGCCAGCACCTTCACCCTGCTGGTGTGGCAACCGGCCTGGGTGGAACAGCACCTGGTGCGGCTGGGCCGGCTGGAAGGCCCGGTGACCGGGGTGGTGCGTCCGGAAGTGCTGGAGGCGGCCCGTGAAGCGGTCGACTTCTGTGGCCTTCCCCCCAGCACCTCGCCGATGGCTCCAGAACTGGCCTGGGCGCTGGGCGAGCACGCGGGGGTCGACCACGTCGGCGAAGACCTGCGCGGCCAACACGTGGAATCGGCGATCAGCGCCTACCAGCCGCGCCGGCTGATCACCCTGGCGCCCACGCTCAGCAATAGCGCCGGCCTGGAAACGCTTGTGGCGGCCTACTGCCCCCTCAGCGAGGAAGGCAACAACGGCGCCACCTGCGGAGATGTGGTGGTGCTGCGCGGCGACTTCGACGCCCTGCGGCAGGGCCTGAGCCTGCTGCAACCCCTGGTGCCCGACGACCTGCCCTGCTGGGTGTGGTGGAACGGTTCGCTGGAGGAAGCGCCCGATCTGCTGGCGGCCCTCAGCAGCCCGGGGCGCCGGCTGGTGATCGACAGCGCCCTCGGTCCGCCGCGCCGCTGCCTTGATCTGCTGGAGGAGCGCGTCAACAGCAGCACCGCCGTCAACGACCTCAACTGGCTGCGGTTGCGCGGCTGGCGGGAGTCGCTGGCGATGGTGTTCGATCCCCCCGGTCGGCGCGAATCGCTAAGCCACGTGGTGCACCTCGACATCGATGTGGAGGGCAGCCATCCGGTGCAGGGGCTGCTGCTGGCCGCCTGGATCGCCGACCGACTCGGCTGGCACTTTGTGACCAGTTACAAAATGGACGGTGACTCCATCGGCGCCGACTTCGAGCGCAGCGACGGCAAGGAAGTGCGCCTCAAGCTGATGCCGGTGCCGGTGGGGATCCCCAGCAGCCACCCGGGCACGATCGTGGGGTTGCGGCTGATCTGCGAACCCGACGATCGCAAGCCGCTCTGCGTGATCCTCTGCTCGGAAACCGGCGGCTGCATGCGGCTGGAGGCCGGCGGCGTGGCGCGGATGGAGCTGGCGGAAGATGTGGTGCCGAAGGTGCCCGGGTCCGATGAGATGGAAATGGGGCGGCTGCTGGGTGGCGGCCACGACTCCACCACGCCGCTGCTCGCCGCCGCTGCTCCGCTGGCAGCCAAGCTGCTGCCGAACTGAGGCGGTCCTGAACCCAGCGGCGGGGGGCCGGCACTGATGGCCTGCCTGATTGCGGCCCCCTGCAGCGGCAGCGGCAAAACGCTGCTCAGCCTGGCGCTCACGGCCCTGCTGCGCCAGCGCGGCCGCAGCGTCCAGACCTTCAAGGTGGGGCCCGACTACCTCGATCCCCAGTTGCTGGCCCGGGTGAGCGGCCGGCCGTGCCGCAACCTCGACCGCCTGCTCTGCGGCCCCGAATGGGTGGAGCGCAGTTTCCACTGGTGGGGCCGTCAGGCCGACCACTGCCTGGTGGAGGGGGTCATGGGCCTGTTCGACGGCCGCGGGCCCGGCGACGAGGGCAGCTCCGCCGAGCTGGCCGTCGCGCTGCAGCTGCCGGTGGTGCTGGTGGTGGAAGCCAGCCGCCAGGCCGGATCGGTCGCGGCGCTGGTCAACGGTTTCCGGCACCATCGCCGCGACCTCACCATGGCCGGGGTGGTGCTCAACGGCGTAAGCACCGCCCGGCACCAGGCGCTGCTGAGCGAAGCGCTCGCCGCCATCGGCATGCCGGTGCTGGGCCTGCTGCCGCGCCACCCCAGCCTGAGCCTGCCGTCACGGCACCTGGGGCTGCTGCCCGCCCATGAGCTCCACGACCTCACGCGCACCTGCGGAGAATGGGCAGCGCTGGCCGAGCAGCACCTTGATCTCGCGCAGCTGCTGCCCCTGCTGGCACCCCCCGCCAGTTCACCAGAGACCGCCTCCGGCGGCGATCCGATCCAATGGGCGCTCGGGCTCGAACACGAAACCCCAGCACCCGAGCCCGTGCGTGTGGCTATTGCCGCCGATGCCGCCTTTCACTTCCGCTACCCGGAAGCCACCGAACTGCTCGAAGCGGTGGGGGTGGAGCCGCGGCTTTGGCAGCCCCTGGCCGATGCGCCGCTGCCGCCGGATTGTCAGGGGGTGATCCTGCCGGGCGGCTACCCGGAGCTTCACGCACCGGAACTGGCTGCCGCCCGGCACAGCCTGGCTGACCTGCGGCGTGCCGCAGCCGCCGGCCTGCCGATCTACGCCGAATGCGGTGGCCTGCTGCTGCTGGGGCAGGCGTTGGAGGATCCAGAGGGCCAGCCCTACCCGATGGCTGGCCTGCTGCCGTTCACGGCCCGACGCGGGGCACTCCAGCTCGGCTACCGGCAGGCCACCCCCAGACACGACGGGCTGGTGGCACGCTACGGAGAATCTGTCTGCGGCCACGAATTCCACCGCTGGGAGCTGCACCCCACTCCCACGGCAGCCTCTGTGTCGGGCGGCAACGGTGTGATGGACGGAATCAAGCCGCTGTGGCAGCTTGAGGGATGGGGTTGCCCGCCGCGGAGTGAAGGATGGACGACGCGCACGCTTCACGCCAGCTGGCTTCACCTCCACTGGGCTGGGTGTTCGGCGATCTGCCGGCGCCTCCACGACGCAGCCCGGCGGACAGCTCCGTTCGCCGTGGCGGCGGCAGCCGCCGCAGCGCCGGCTCCCTGGCCTCCAGGGAGCGCTGGCAGCTGATCGTGCGCGGCCATGTGCAGGGTGTGGGCTACCGCCAGGCCTGCTGCCGCGCCGCTGCCGCGCTCGGCGTGGCGGGCTGGGTGCGCAACCGCAGCGATGGTTCGGTGGAGGTGCAGGCGGAAGGCCCGAACCAGCAGCTGCTGGATCTGCGGCTCTGGTGTGAGTCGGGGCCGCCCGGTGCACTGGTGAGTGAGGTGATCCCCAGCCTGATGCCGATCGCTGGCGACGACTGGTTCGAGATCCGCCGCTGAGCGCGGCGTGTGCGTCATCCTGGCCGGGACCGCCAACGCACCCTGGCGCCCCGATGCACGACCCCTCGCTCTGGACCGAACTGATCGCCTACGGCAGCGGCATCAGCCTCAGCCCGATCCATGTGGGCCTGCTGCTGCTGTTGCTTCTCGGTGAGCACCCCCTGCGGCGGGGTGGCCTGTTCGTGCTCAGCTGGGTCGTCACGATCGCCGTGATGGTGACCATGCTGCTCACCCTGGGCCACGGCCTGCTGCTCACCATGGAGCAGGGCAGCAGCCACCGCACGGGGCTGGATCTGATGGGGGCCGGAGCCCTGCTCACCCTGGGGGTGCGGGAGCTGCTGCCGACCAGCCGCGGCGCTGGTCCGGAGGAAGCTCCAGGCTGGACGCGTCAGCTCGACCGTTTCTGCCGCCTGCCCCTGCCGCTGCTGATCGGCGCGGGGGCGGCGCTGGAGGTGGTCAGCCCGGACGACCTGTTCCTGATGGCCAAGGGGGCATCGGCGCTGCTGGCGGCTCAACTGGGCCGCGGGCAGGAGCTGCTGATGGCCGCAGTCTTCACCCTGGCGTCCAGCCTGCTGCTGCTGGTGCCGTTCCTGGCGGTGGCCCTGGCCCGCGAACGCATGCTGCCGCGGCTCGAGAGCGCCAAGAAGCTGCTGTTCGCCCGGGGGGATCTGGTGGTGGGCGGCCTCAGCCTGGCGCTGGCGGCCTACCTGACCTGGCAGGGCATCGAAGGCCTGCGCATGGTCTGAGCCGCCGGGCTCAGGCCTCGGGGTCTGCCAGCCAGCGGCTCCAGCAGTCGCGATCGGCTCTGGAGCCTGCTCCCGCCACCATCCATACCGCCGTGCGCGCCCGGCTCACCGCCACGTACACCAGCTGCCGGCGCAGCTGCAGATCGGAGGGCCAGAACACATCGTCGGCGATGAACACCTCACCAAAGCTGCTGCCCTGGCTGCGGTGCACCGTGAGCACGGCCGCCGGCGCCAGGGAGGCGAAGGCATCCCGCACCAGGAAGTAGCGACGCCAGAGACCGCGGGCTTCCTTCTTGCCCAGCGCCCTGGCCTGCTGCCGCAGCTGCGCCAGCACCCCTTCCAGCTGCCGCCGGGCCGGGGAGCCCGCCGCCGGCAGCAACCGCAGCGACAGCTCCCCGTCGGGCTGCTGCACGGTCACCAGCTGGGTGTCGATCACCGGCGCGGTCAGCCCGTCGAAGAGCTCCAGCACCTCCCGGCCCGCCAGGCCGAACTCCGCCAGATCGCAACGCTCGGGCTTCACGTCGCGCACCACCAGCTCCCGGTTCGACGCCAACACCATGTCCGGTTCCTCGCCCCCCTCCGCCCCCTCCCGGCAGGCGGGCGCCATCACCGCCATGCGCGTGATCAGCACTTCACCCGGCAACACCGGCAGCTGGTCGGCCATCTCGCCGTGGATGGCGCGCCGGGCGAGGGGCACCAGCTGCTCAAGGCTGCGGTTCGTGTAACAGAGGATGCGGGCCTGGTCGGGGTTGTCCCCCTCGGCGGCGCGGCGCAGGGCCTGCTGAGCCGCCGCCAGCCAGGCGGAGCGCTCCAGCAGGGCCACCATGCCCTCCGGCTGCCGGATGGCCGGCAGCTGGGGCGGCAACCGGCAGGGCAGCCGCTCCTCCCGCAGGCCGGTGGCCAGGCGCAGCACCGGGCCCTGGTGGCGCACCACCTGCTCGAGCCGGGCCAGCTCGGCCCGCTGCAGATCGAACACGGGGCTGAGCGGTTCCCCCACGGGCGGCAGCTGGGCGGGATCGCCCACGAACACCAGCCGGGTGCCGTAGGGATGGGCGCAGCGCAGGGCGATCTGCAGCAGGGTGCTGTCCACCATCGAGGCCTCATCGATCAGCACCAGGGCCAGCGGCTCCAAGGCCACCGCCGTCTGCTCGGTTTCCTCACAGATCTCGCGGCCGCCATCACGGCGCAGCTTCAGACGCAGCAGCCGGTGCAGGGTGGAGGGGAACCAGGTGGGCCTAAGGCCACTGAGCTCGAGGTAGTGGCGTAGCACGCCCACCGCTTTGTGGGTGGGAGCCACCACGGTCCAGCAGAGGTCCCGGCGCTCCACCTCCGCCAGAAAGGCCATCGAGAGGTACGTCTTGCCGGTCCCGGCGTAGCCGCTCAGCACGAAAGGCCGGCCATCGGCAGGAGCGTCCAACCAGGCCACGAAGGCCTTGACCGCCTGGCGCTGACCTGGCGTGAAGGCTTGGGCGTCAGCGGAAGGAAGGCTCAAGCCAGCGGCAACCAGCCCCAGCTCTGGGCGATCTGCAGCGGGGAACCCGCCAGGGCCAGACCGGTGAGGGCGATGGCGGGGCCCATCAGGCTGCCGGCCAGCACCTCCAGGCGCGTGTGGCCCAGGTTTTCCTTCAGCGGCTTGGCTGGTGCGGCGTCCTGCCAGGTGGCAGGCGGCAGGGCATTGATCGCACCAGCCTGTAGCCCGGCGGCCCGACGCACACCGCTGGCGTCGTACATCACCACGAACGCCACTGTGGCGGCAAAGGCGAACAACGGATCATCGAAGCCCTGCTGCCAGCCGATGCCCGCCGCCGCGCCTGTGACCAGGGCGGCGTGACTGGACGGCATGCCGCCGGTTTCGAACAGCACCGCCGGGCGCCAGCGGCGGTGCTCCACCAGCTCGATGAGCAACTTGGAGCATTGCGCCAGACCGCAGGAGATCAGCGCCCAGGCCAGCACACCATTGCCAAGCAGTTGAAACAGGGGAGGGGTTCCGGAGGGGACAGCGATCATCGATCGCGGCTGGTGATGTAGTCGGCCAGGGCCACCAGCGGGCCGGCCTGGGCCAACCAGGGCTGAAGTGCCTCCTTGGACTCCCGCACCAGGGCATCGGCACGGCGACGCGACTCCTCCAGCCCCAGCAGCTTCGGGTAGGTGGTCTTGTCGGCGGCCAGATCCTTGCCGGCCGTCTTGCCCAGCACGGCACTGCTGGCGGTGAGGTCCAGGATGTCGTCGATGATCTGGAAGGCCAGACCGATGCCGCGGGAATAGGTGCGCAGGGCGTCCAGCAGATCGTCCTCGGCGCCGGCGATCAGTGCGCCGGTGAGCACACTGGCCTGCAGCAGGGCACCGGTCTTGTGCAGGTGGATGTATTCGAGTGTGTCGAGATCCACCTGGCGGCCCTCGGATTCCAGATCCACCACCTGGCCGCCCACCAGCCCGGGGGCGCCGGCCGCCAGCGACAGCTCACCCAGCACCCGCAGCAGCCGTTCGGGGGCCACACCGGGGCTGCGCAGCGCCACCATCTCGAAGGCACGGGTCAGCAGGGCGTCGCCGGCAAGGATGGCATTGGCTTCTCCGAACACCTTGTGGTTGGTGGGGCGTCCGCGGCGCAGGTCGTCGTTGTCCATGGCGGGCAGGTCGTCATGGATCAGCGACATGGTGTGGATCATCTCCAGTGCCACCGCGGTGGGAAGCGCCAGGGCACTGGTGCCTCCCGCCAGTTCGCAGCTCGCCAGGCAGAGGATCGGACGCAGCCGCTTGCCCCCCGCCAGCAGCGAGTAGCGCATCGCCTCCCGCAATGACTCGGGCCGCTCCGGGCCGAGGGCGGCATCGAGGGCCTGCTCCACGCGCTGGCGGGACGCCTCCAGGTAGGCCGCGAAATCGAAATCCGTGCTCACCGCCACGGCCATGGGTACCAGCGCACTGCGGCGGATTCTCTCAGGCCACGGCGCCGCTGAGCGCCTATGGCAACAGATCGGCGAGCGGATCTTCCGCCAGAGCTCCAGCCCCATCCACAGCGAGCGCTGGGGCGAAGGTCGCCCGCCAGCTGGCCACCGTGTTGACCAGGAGCATCGTCACGGTCATGGGCCCCACACCACCGGGCACCGGAGTGATCGCCGCCGCCAGCGGCTCCACCTCCTCGAAGCGCACATCGCCGCAGAGCCCGCCGCGGCCGCCGGGCCCCTCAGCCGCTGACGGCGGCAGCCGGTGGATGCCCACATCCACCACCACCGCTCCGGGTTTCACGTGCTCGGCACCGATCAGCCGCGGCCGACCGGCCGCCACCACCAGCACATCCGCCTCGCGGCACAGCGCCGCCAGATCGCGGCTGCGCGAGTGAGCCACGGTGACCGTGGCATTGGCGGCCTGCAGCATCAGCGCCATTGGCTGGCCCACCAGGATGCTGCGCCCCACCACCACGGCACGGGCCCCCTCCAACGGCACCTGGGCGCGCGCCAGCAGGGCCATCACACCGGCGGGGGTACAGCTGCGCGGACCGGGTTCCCCCTTGAGCAGGCGACCCAGGTTGCACGGGTGCAGGCCATCGGCATCCTTGGCCGGGTCGATCGCATTCAGGAGCGGCCCCTCCGCCAGCCCCGGCGGCAGGGGCAACTGCAGCAGGATGCCGTCCACAGCGGGATCGGAATTAAGACGTTGAATTTCGGCGAGCACCGTGGCGGCGCTGCTGTCGGCAGGTAGGTGGGCGCCGTGGCTGGCGATGCCCACCCGGGCCGAGGCCTTCTCCTTGTTGGCCACATAGACGCCGCTGGCCGGATCATCACCGACACGCAGCACGGCCAGCCCTGGCGGCCTACCGGCCCGCTCCAGGCCCGCCGTCACCACCTGCTGCAGGCGCTGCTCGACGTCCTTCGCCAGTTGCCGCCCATCGAGGAGCTTCGCCATGCCCACCACAAACGGTTCAAGGCCCAGCATGCCGACAGACCACGATTGACGTCCTCGCTAGCTTGACCACTTCGGAGGTGGAGCGTGTGCTGCTGCGTCGGCGCATCCAGAGGCTCTGGCAGCGATGGCTCCGGCAGGAATCGCCATGCCAGGCGCTCTGTCCATGGCGCCGACGCGACTGGCTGGCCGTGGCTCTGGTGTGCGTGCTGGTGGCGGGGGTGTCGAGCTGGCCCTGGCTGGTGGAACCGAGCCTGAGGCCGGGAATCCCGGCCCCGCAGAGCACCCGGGCACCGGAAGCCGCCACAGTCGTGGACAGCGACGCCCTGGAGCAGCGGCGTTTTCAGCTGGGCAGCCGCACCCACGTGCAGGTGGTGGATCCCCAGGCCGATCGGGAGCTGCAGCAGCGCCTGGAGCGGCAACTGCGGGAGCTGGAGTTGGTGGCGGCCTCCCCCCAGAACCGGGTGGGGCCGCTCAATCTGAACCCGGTGGAGCAGGCGTGGCTGATCGGCCTCACGCCGCAGCAACTGGCGCAATGGCAGCAGGCGCTGCGGCTGGCCCAGCGGCGCATGCTCAGCCAGGGCATCGTGAGCAGCATCGCCAAGAGCCAGCTACAGGCGGCCGCCGCCCTGCAGCTGGCGCCGCTGGCGGAGCCGGGCCTGGGCCTGGGCAGCCGGCTGCTGGCGGTGAACCTGCAGGGCCGCACCAACCTGCGCACCGATGCCGGCCTCACCCAGGGCTTGATCGAGGAACTGCTCACCCAGCAGGGCATCCCGCGCATCACCGTGGAAAAAGGGGAACTGATCACCCGCCAGGGGGAACCGATCAGCCCCCAGGCCTACGACGTGCTCGATTACTTCGGCCTGGTGAACCGGAGGCCCCTGCTGCGGGCCTGGCTGGGCCATGCCTTCGAAGCCTTCGCCGGCAGTGCGGTGATGGTGCTGCTGCTGCGGCGCTGGCGCGCGAGCCTGGAGCCCCGCCATGCGCTGTTGGCCCTGGGGACCCTGCTGGTGGTGCAGGGCTGCAAATTGTGGCTCGGCAACACCGCCAGCCCGCTGGCGCTGCTGGTGCCCCCCACCCTGCTACTGGCCCAGGCGCTGGGCACTGGCGCTGGCCTGGCCTGGCTGGCGGTGGCCAGCCTGCTGTGGCCCCAACCCCTCGATGGCTTCAACGAGCAGCGCCTGCTGGTGGCCGCCCTGGTGGCGGTGGTGGCGGCGGTGCTGGCAGGCCGGCAGCGCAGCCGCGCCCAGCTGGTGCAGCTGGCACTTGTGCTGCCGGTGGGTGCCCTGGCCCTGCAATGGCTGGTGCTGCAGGTGTCGTATCGGTTGCCCAACAGCGCACGGGTGACGCCCAGCGGCGCAGAGCTGGTGGGAGAGGCGCTGCTGATGGGTGGCCTGCTGATGGGCGGCCTGCTGATGGGACCACTCGTCGAGAGTTTCTTCGGGCTGCTCACGCGCGCGCGGCTGCTGGAGCTGGCCGACCTGGAGCGCCCCCTGTTGCGGCGGCTGTCGATGGAAGCGCCGGGCACCTTCGAGCACACCTTGATGATCTGCGGGCTGGCCGAGGAGGGCGCCCGGGCGATCCAGGCGGACGTCGACATGATCCGCACCGGCGCCCTTTATCACGACGTCGGCAAGTTGCACGCGCCGCAATGGTTCATCGAAAACCAATCGGAAGGCCTCAACCCCCACGAAACCCTCAACGACCCTTTCGCCAGCGCCGCGATCCTGCAGGCCCATGTGGATGAGGGGCTCAAGCTGGCCCGCAAATACCGCCTGCCACGGCCGCTGGCCGATTTCATCCCGGAGCACCAGGGGACCTTGAGAATGGGCTACTTCTTCCATCAGGCCCGGGAGCAGGATCCCGATGTGCCCGAGCAGCGCTTCCGTTATCGCGGGCCCACGCCCCAGAGCCGCGAAACCGGCATCCTGATGCTGGCCGATGGTTGCGAGGCCGCGCTGCGCTCGCTGCCGCCCGGCACCTCGGAACAGGAGGCCCGCGCCATGGTGCGCCGGATCATCGAAGCGCGCCACAGTGATGGCCAGCTCAAGGACAGCGGCCTGAGCCGGGGCGAACTGGAACTGGTGATCAGGGCGTTCGTGCGGGTGTGGAAGCGGATGCGTCATCGGCGGATCCCTTACCCGATCCCCGCCCGGAAGGCCTACAGCGCCTGAGCCCCTGCAGCTTGCGCTCCAGCACCACCGAGGCCGGCAGCAGGGTGATGGCGTTGGCGGCGATCAGGGGGCCGTCACGGGTGATCAGGCCATAGAGCAGCCAGCAGCAGATGCCTGCGGTGAACAGCGTGTACATGCGCAGGGAGATGCCACTGGTGTCGCCACTGCGCAGGGTTTTGATCGCCTGGGGGAAAAAGCTCAAGGTGGTGAGCGCCGCCGCGCCATACCCCAGCAAGGTGGTGGAGGTGGCAGTCATCGGGCCGGGCGCGTTGACCTCAGCATGGCGGAGGCGCCGCAGGGAGGGAGGAGCGATAGGGTCCCCCGAGACAGGTCTTGTGATGGCTCCTCTTCCAGCGCAACTTCTGGCGGGAGCCTCTGCCAACGGCAAGCTCGGCGTGATGGTGTGCGGCCATGGCAGCCGCAACCGTCTGGCCGTCGAGGAATTCGCCCAGCTTGCGATCGGGCTGCAACAACGCCTGCCCCATCTGCCGGTGGCCTACGGCTACCTGGAATTCGCCCGGCCAATCCTGCGCGATGGCCTCGATCAGCTGCGCCAGCAGGGTGTGGAGCATGTGCTGGCCGTGCCAGGAATGCTGTTCGCCGCCGGCCACGCCAAGAACGACATTCCCTCGGTTCTGAACACCTACGCGGCCGAATCCGGTCTGCGCATTGATTACGGCCGCGAGCTGGGTGTCGACCGCAAGATGATCGAGGCTGCGGGTGCCCGCATCCGTGGCGCGCTGCAGCAGGCGGATGCCGCCGCTGCTGCCGCCGGTGAGCCAGCGGTGCCGCTGCACGACACCCTGTTGGTGGTGGTGGGACGCGGCTCTTCCGATCCCGATGCCAACTCCAACGTCAGCAAGGTGACCCGCATGCTGGTGGAGGGGTTCGGGTTCGGCTGGGGCGAAACGCTCTACTCCGGTGTCACGTTTCCGCTGGTGGAACCGGGGCTGCGCCATGTGGTGAAGCTGGGCTTTCGCCGCATCGTGGTGTTCCCCTACTTTCTTTTTTCCGGCGTACTGGTGAGCCGCATCCGGCTGCACAGTGAGCGTGTGGCGGCAGATCATCCCGCCGTGGACTTCGTGCAGGCTCCTTATCTGGGTGACCATCCACTGGTGATCGACACCTTCCATGAACGTGTGGAAGAAGTGGTGCGCGGGGACACCCAGATGAACTGTTCGCTCTGTAAGTACCGGGCGCAGGTGCTGGGCTTCGAAGCGGAGGTGGGTGATCCGCAGCGGAGTCACCACCACCATGTCGAGGGGTTGATTGAATCCTGCACGTTGTGCGAACGCGAATGCACCGGCGCCTGCCAGCCCGATGGGGTGCCGATTCCCCTAGGCAGCGGGCAGGGCCACAGCCATAGCTACAGCCACAGCCAAGGAGATGGACCCGCAGGGGCCCCCGGGCCGGCCCACAGCCACGTACACGGCCCGGACCAGACGGAGCATGGCCCCGTCCACGACCACGCGCATCACCAGGGTCAGCCCCACGACCACGGCCACACCCGTTACCCCCACGCTGACCACCCGCTCGGGCCTCGCAGCCTGACGGCAGCACCCCCCGCCAAGGGAGACCAAGCCGTCTCGCCGACCCCCGGGACTCAAGAGATCCACGGGGCATAAGCCCTGCTGATGTGTCACCGATTTCCCCAGGCACCCATGGTTTTCCCCAGAACGGGAGGGGTTTTTCCACAGGCGAGGTCGGAGAATGGCCTTTCAAGTCCTTGAATCTGGGGATTACGCGGGTTTCCAGGCAGCCTTCTTGACAAACGTTCTCAGTGGCATCAACCGCCAGACCGATTGCCGATGGCCAGCGACGAAGAGGCACCGCAACTGACTTTCTCAAGGCGAGCCGGCATGGGTTTCACCCAGGCCCCCCGCTTTGACGGGCCTGCCGTCGCTGTGGCTATCTGGGCAGGACCAGGGAGCCACGGCATTGAGCGACGCGCTGAACAGGACCACAGGCCAAGGACGCAACGGCATGCGCGGCAGCGAGGCCGCCAGTGGCTCAGGACGGAGTGAGGCCTATCCAGGCGAAGCCGGGGTGGCTGCAGAAAGCCGCGTGAGTCTTGAGGCGGAGATCCCTGAGCTCCTGTTCGACGGCATGCGCGACTTCATCCGCAGCCATCCCCACTGGGACCAGTACCAGCTGGTCAGTTCAGCCCTGGCCAGCTTCCTGTTCCAGAACGGATGCACCGACGGCTGCGTCACCCAGCACTACCTCAACGGTCTGTTCATGCGCAACCAGCCGCCCGAAGGCCGCCTCGTCTGACGGCAGCTTGCCCGGAGTCCAGCGGGGCTGACGCGAGATCAGCCGTCATCGTCCGAGACCAGCAGCCGTGGCCCTAGACCAGCAGCCAGGGCCGATGGGCGCCAGTGAAGCCGGAGACAGGCACGCGTGAATGGACACAGGCCGCCAATGCTGAAGAACGGCCTGTAAAGCTCGCGCTCCTGATCCACCCAAGATCCTCCTCGCAGCCGATTCGGCTGTTGATCCACGCGTCGTTTATTGCACGCGCGATTCAGCCACTCGGTGGTTCCTTGAGCACTTGTCCTCCAGGCCCATTGCTCTGAACAACGCCAGCGAGCACGCAAGCTGCAAGCACGTGGGCGCCAAGCAACGCACCATCAAGTCCTGCACGATGGCTGGCTGCCGATTCACAGACCGCTGATCACTGGATCCCACCTTGATGGTTTCACTGGATCTCACCTTGCTGTTCCAGACGTTGTCGTTCCCAAGCCGCTGTCTCGCGCGTTGCTGACTCGAAACCTGCTGACTCGAAGGTTGCTGCGTCACACGTTGCTGAGTCGCAGTGGCTGCTCAAGCTGCTGATTGGCAGGTTGCAGCTTTACGCGTCGCGGCTTCACTCGGTAAGGGTTTGTCGGCCACCGAACAGCAAACAACCGGCTGAAGGAGAGGTCCTGCGCAGCGGAACACCACAAAATCACAGGCCCGCTGCCTGTGGCGCCAGCAATAAAAAAGCGGAAACCCTAAGGCCCCCGCTTTGGAATCTCCCTTGCCCGACCCGGTTAAAGGTCGCCTGCAAATTGTGCAGGAGGGTCCAGATCGCTTTTGTGGTCGTTGACACCGCCCGCGTGGTCCGGTCAGGACGCGCTCACAGCCTCATCGATCGCGCCAGTGCGCAACCTGTGGGCGGCATGGGCGCAGGCCCGCCAGGTGATTGCCATCTCCGTGAGCGTGGGGCTCTGCCAGCCGGCACTGGGCCAGCAGGCCCCATCGGTGACCAGCAGATTGGGGGCCTGCCAGCAGCGGTTCCAGGAGTCCACCACCCCGGCGTCCGGGCCAGCCGCCATGCGGGCTCCGCCCAGTTCATGGATGAAGTAGCCCGGCGGGGCCGCCTCCGTTGACAACGCCACCCCAAGGCGCAGCAGCGGCTCGGCCAGCGGAAACAGGAACAGATCCTCCAGCGGCCGGATGCAACCACCGGCGGCAGCCACCACCGCCGCCATGCGCGCCTGCATGTGGGCCACCATCCGCGTTTCGTTCTCGCCCCAATGCACGTCGATGTGGGGGGCCGGCAGGCCCCAGGCATCGGTGGCAGTGGCTGAAAGGGTGAGCCGGTTGTGGGCCTGGGGCAGCACTTCCCCCTGGCCGATCAGGAAGCCCACCGCCTCCCTCGGGCGCCGCTTGAACGGAGCCGGCGGATCGAAGCGCTGCACGCCGGCCCAGATGCCGTAGCCGCGGCGGAAGGGCAGAGGCTGGTCATCGGCGCCGAGGTTCACGGTGTTGGGGATGAAGGCACTGCCCGCTCCCGACAGTTCACTGGGGCCGGTCGGGGCTGGCTGATCGGGCAGCGCGAAAAAACGGCAGCTGGAGATGTGATCCATCAGGTGGCACCCGAGGCTGCCGGAGGGGTCCGCCAGCCCATTGGGCTGATGCGCCTCTTCGGAATGGAGCAGGATCCGCACCGATTCCAGCGTGGAGGCGCAGAGCACCACCAGCTGGGCCTGCACCCGCTGCCGCGCACCGCTGGCCTGCTCCACGTACACCACCGCCTCGGCACGGCGGCGGGTGCGATCGAACTCCACATGGCTCACCACCGCCCCCGGACGCAGCGTCACCCGGCCGGTGGCCAGGGCCTGGGCCAGCGCCCCGCCCTGGGAGCAGGAGCGGGGCCAGGGGCCGCTGCCGGGGCGATGCAACGCGAAGCCACGGGAGTGGATCAGCGGCAGATTCAGCTCCCGGGCGATCGCCTGCTGAAGGTGGCGCTCCGCTGGCGTGAACGGCAGCGGCGGCTGAAACTCCCCATCCGGCAGCTGGGGCAGGCCATCGCGGTGGCCGTGCACGCCGTGGAAGCGCTCGAGTCGGGCGTAGTAAGGGGCCAGGTCGGCGTGGGAAAGCGGCCAGGACGGGCCGTGGCCATCCCGCTCGCCCGCCTTGAACTCGTGGTCGGAGAGGCGCAGCGTGATGCCGCCCCAGGTGAGACTCTTGCCGCCCACCTGACGCCCCCGGCTCCAGAGGAAGGGGCGGTCGGGAGGCGTGCTGTAAGGGTTCTCTCGCTCATCCACATACAGCTCCGGGTTGGCCTTCCAGTAGCCCGGATGCTGCACCTGCCGCCACTGCCGGCCGCTGCTGATGTTGGCCACCCGCCTGAGGCTGTTCAGGGGCTCGCTGCCGAAGGCCTGGCGGGCGCTGAGCGCGGGGCCCGCGTCCAGCACCAGCACCCGCAGGCCGGCGCTCGCCAGCACCATGGCGGCGACCCCGCCGGTGGCGCCGGACCCCACCACCACCGCATCAACCAGGGCTCCGGGATCAGCGAGAGGCATCGGCTGGCCAGCAACGGGCGTGGCGTGGCGACCTTAGGCGGCGACAGCCGGTCGTCGAACCAGCGACGCAGGGCCCCGCCTCTGCCCAGACAGCTGCCCATAAAAAACCGGCTGCAGATCCGCAACCGGGGGATGAAAAGTGGTGGCGGGGAGGAGATTTGAACTCCTGACCTTCGGGTTATGAGCCCGACGAGCTACCAGACTGCTCTACCCCGCGTCGCCTCAGACACACTACAAGCCGGGGGTGCCTTCCGGCAATGGGCCGGGTCCTGGGCGCCGGCTTCAGCGCGCCATGGCGTCAAAGCGCAGCTCGCCGCTCACCTCCAGCCGCAGGCCAAGGCCTGGGGCAAGGAACTGATCCTCGAGCTCTTCGAGGGTGAGCGCCGTGAGCCAGTCGAGCTGCCGCAGCAGGTGCAGCGTCACCGCGTGCTTGGCACGGCTGGCGCCGTCCTCCACCTTGATCGCCACTCCCAGCCCCTCGCCCATGCGGGCCAGGCACTGGATCCCTTCGGCGCCCCCCTTGCTCAGCACCAGGCCATGACCCCGCCGCATCAGCTCAGTGTCGAAGCGTCCCTCGCCAGCCACAAGCTCAGGGTGGGCCAGCATGGCCCGACTCAGCCGCTCAAGATCGGGCTGCTCAGAACCGCCCAAGTGGGCAAACAGCAGCGCCATCTGGGCCAGCTGGATCTGCACGGTGGGGGCCCCGCAGTCGTCGCGCGCCGTGAGCAGCTCCGCTCCGGGCAGGCCCAGCAGTTCCCCCACCCCCTTGAACACCTGCTGCTGCAGCGGATGGTCGGGCTGGAGGTAGGTGTCCAGCGCCCAGTTCATGCGGCGGCAGGTGGCAAGAAACGCGGCGTGCTTGCCCGAACAGTTGTGCTGCAGCGGGCTGGCGTCGGGCCGCGGTGGCGGGCACTGCAGCCGTTCGGCTTCCAGGTCGGCGCTCCAGAGGATCTTGAACGCTTCGCGGGCATGGGCCGGCGTGCCGGCGTGGGACGCACAGGCGATCGCCAGGCTGCGGCTGTCGGCACCGGCCAGGTCGGCGGCACCGCTGCTCACATAGGCCTGGGCCTGGAAGGGCTTCAGCGCCGATCGCATGAAGCTGAGCTGCTGGGGATCACCGGCGCGCATCAACACCCGCCCGCGCTTGTCGCAGACAACGGCGTGAACGCGGTGCACCGACTCGGTGATACCGGCACGCAGCAGCCGCACCTCCAGGGGGGGCACGCCTGGCCGCTGGGAGGAGCCGAAACTGGAAGACAAGGACATCGCAGAGGGATCGGCGCCCCGGAAACGACCGGGGCCAAGGTTCAAAGAGCCTGGCAGAGCCAGGCTCCTACCAGCAGCAGTGCAGCGGCCAGGAGCAGGCCCTGGCGGAGACGCTCCAGCACCGGACGCACTTCATGGCGGGCCACCAGCAGGTCCTGCTGGCGCCAGGAGAGGGGCTTCTCCCACACCTGGCCGTCGTACCAGCCGGATTCCTCGTATTCCACCCGCTCGGAGGTGAGGCGCCGGCTCACATAGCTCCAGCCCAGCCACTGGCGGATCAGCAGCAGCAGCGAGGGCAGCACTGCCGCCACCGCCGCCGCCAGCACCAACCGCAACGGCGCGTGGCGCAGGGGCCAGCTGCCGTAGGCGATCAGCAGACACAGCGGCAGTGCAAGCAGCCAGCTGATCGCCAGGGGCTTGAGCAACTGCCGGGAGCTCTGCACCGGCCAGGCGAAGAACCAGGAGGCGAGCAGCTGGCGGTATTCCTCCAGGGGCTGCTGTTCGACGGGCACCGGACAGGTCGAGAGGGGGGAGACCTGAGCCATGGAAGACGCCGGACGGTCAGAGGGAAACAGACTCCTCGGAGCCTAGGAACGGCACCTGCTCGCCGTGTCCCCAGAAGGCTTCCAGGTCGTAGTAGCGCCGTTCGCTGGGGGTGAGCACATGCACGATCAGCTCGCCGTAATCGAGCAGCACCCAGCGCCCTTCGTTCTGGCCCTCCTTGCGCAGCGGCAGCCGGCCCGCATCAGTGAGCAGGCGGTCTTCGACCGAACGGGCGATGGCCCGCACCTGCACATCGGAGAGGCCCGAGCAGATCACGAACCAATCGGCCAGGGAGGACACCTCATCGACCCGGATCAGACGGATGTCCACGGCCTTGCGGTCGTCGCAGGCCTCGGCGGCAAGCCTGGTGAGGCGATCACTATCCATAGACGTTCTCGCTGGTGACGGACTGGCGGCTGCCTTGTTGCTGGGCCATCTCGGCACGGGCGGTGGCCGCACTCTTGCGCAGGGCCTCCAGGCGATCTTCGTAGAAGGCGCGTTTCTTCTTCTTGCGGGTCTGCTCGACCAGTTCCTTCAAGGCGCCACCCAAACTCTTGTAGGCATTGGGCAGGGTGTAGCCGAAGCGGGTGGCCAGGGCAATGGCCCGCTCATCGGCGGCGATCGCATCCTGCAAACGTTTCTCTGAGTTGTTCTTGAGGTAGAGCCGGTAGCCGGCGAAGCCCGACAACCCCAGCGCCATCATCAGCAGCAGGCCGTCCTGCACCCATAGCTCGCCGATGGCGCCGCCAAGGCCGATGGCCAAGGCCGCCATCTCCCAGCCGTCGCGGGGCACCGCATCGTTCTGGATGCGGCCCACCTCATGCCAGAAGAGCAGGTTGCGGTGGTCGAGGGCCAGCTGATCCCAGGCTTCGAGATCCAACTGGATCTCCACCTCATCACGGCCGATCTCCTCGATCGTGACCAGGGGCGGGTCGGCGGAGGCGGCGGCTTCCACGAACACCCAGCTCTGCATCTCCGGAGGAAGCAGCCCCTTGAGGCGCTGGAGTTCGCTCATCGAACCGGCAATGGATAGGAAACCGCCACGTTAGCGAGGACACACGCCCCGGAGGCCAGCCAGCGGGCAGTGGGCGTGAGAGGCTGAGGCCGTTTGGCTTCGAACACCGCCCATGCCCCGCCGCACGGATCTGCGCCGCATCCTGCTGCTGGGCTCCGGACCGATCGTGATCGGCCAGGCCTGCGAATTCGATTACTCAGGCACCCAGGCCTGCAAGGCCCTACGGGCCGAGGGTTTCGAGGTGGTGCTGATCAATTCGAATCCGGCCTCGATCATGACCGATCCGGAAATGGCGGATCGCACCTATATCGAGCCGCTCACCCCTGAAGTGGTGGCGCGGGTGATCGCCATCGAGCGCCCGGATGCCCTGCTGCCCACCATGGGCGGTCAGACCGCCCTCAACCTGGCGGTGGCCCTGGCGGAAGACGGCACGCTCGAGCGCTACGGCGTCGAGCTGATCGGCGCCAACCTGGCCTCAATCAATAAAGCGGAAGACCGCCTCCTGTTCAAACAGGCGATGGAACGGATCGGCGTGGCGGTGTGTCCATCCGGCATCGCCAGTTCGCTCGCCGAGGCCGAACGGGTGGGAGAGGAGGTGGGCGGGTATCCGCGCATCATCCGGCCCGCCTTCACCCTCGGCGGCTCCGGCGGCGGCATCGCCTACAACCCCGAAGAGTTCCGGGCCTTCTGCAAGAGCGGTCTGGAGGCCAGTCCCGTCTCCCAGATCCTGATCGAGCAGTCGCTGATCGGCTGGAAGGAGTTCGAGCTGGAGGTCATGCGCGACCTGGCCGACAACGTGGTGATCATCTGCAGCATCGAGAACCTCGATCCGATGGGGGTGCACACGGGCGACTCGATCACCGTGGCCCCTGCCCAAACCCTCACCGATCGCGAGTACCAGCGCCTGCGCGACCAGTCGATCGCGATCATCCGCGAGATCGGCGTGGAAACCGGCGGCAGCAACATCCAGTTCGCGATCAACCCCGCCAACGGCGACGTGGTGGTGATCGAGATGAACCCGCGCGTGAGCCGCAGCTCGGCCCTCGCCTCCAAGGCCACCGGCTTTCCGATCGCCAAGATCGCCGCCCGGCTGGCGGTGGGCTACACCCTCGACGAAATCCTCAACGACATCACCGGAGCGACGCCGGCCTGCTTCGAGCCCACGATCGACTACGTGGTCACCAAGATTCCCCGCTTCGCCTTCGAGAAGTTCCGCGGCAGCCCGGCGGTGCTCACCACCTCGATGAAATCGGTGGGCGAGGCGATGGCGATCGGCCGCTGCTTCGAGGAATCGTTCCAGAAGGCCCTGCGCTCGCTGGAAACCGGCCACGCCGGCTGGGGCGGTGACCGCCCCGATGCCGAGGTGGAGCCCAGCGACCTGGAACGCCAGCTGCGTACCCCGGCGCCTGAGCGGATCTTTGCGGTGCGTGCCGCCATGGTGGCCGGCCGCAGCGACACCGACATCCACGCGCTCAGTGCCATCGACCCCTGGTTCCTGGCCAAGCTGCGCGGCATCTTCAACGCCGAGCAGGCCCTGCTGCAGGGGCGTGCGCTCAACGACCTGACCAGCGACACATTGCTGGCGCTCAAACAGCTGGGCTTCTCCGATCGCCAGATCGCCTGGGCCACCGGCAGCGACGAACTCAGCGTGCGGCGCCATCGCCAGGCCCTGGGGATCAATGCCGTGTTCAAGACCGTGGACACCTGCGCGGCGGAATTCGCCTCCACCACGCCGTACCACTACGCCACCTACGAGCGGCCGCTGGAGCAGTTGAACGCGGACGGCAGCCTGGCGCCCCTGCCGCCGCAGGACGAGGTGCAGCCCGAAAGTCGCCGCAAGGTGATGATCCTGGGCGGTGGGCCGAACCGCATCGGGCAGGGCATCGAGTTCGACTACTGCTGCTGCCACGCCTCCTTCGCCCTGCAGGAGGAAGGCCTGGCCACGGTGATGGTCAACAGCAACCCGGAAACGGTCTCCACCGACTACGACACCTCCGACCGCCTCTACTTCGAGCCGCTCACGCTCGAAGACGTGCTGAACGTGATCGAGGCCGAGAAGCCCGCCGGGGTGATCGTGCAGTTCGGCGGCCAGACGCCCCTGAAGCTGGCGCTGCCACTGCTGCGCTGGCTGTCCACGCCGGAGGGCATGGCCACCGGCACCCGCCTCTGGGGCACGTCACCGGAATCGATCGACAGTGCCGAAGACCGCGAGCAGTTCGAGGCGATCCTGCGGCGGCTCGACATCCGCCAGCCGCGCAACGGCCTGGCCCGCAGCGAGACGGAGGCCCGTGCCGTCGCCGCCCGGGTGGGCTATCCCGTGGTGGTGCGGCCCAGCTACGTGCTCGGCGGCCGGGCGATGGAGGTGGTGTTCGACGAAGAGGAACTCAACCGCTACATGGTGGAGGCGGTGCAGGTGGAGCCCGACCATCCGGTGCTGATCGACCAGTACCTGGAAGACGCGATCGAGGTGGATGTTGATGCCCTGGCCGATCGCGAGGGCCGGGTGGTGATCGGCGGGCTGATGGAGCACATCGAGCCGGCCGGCATCCACTCCGGTGATTCAGCCTGCTGCCTGCCGGCGGTGTCGCTCTCGCCCGCCGCGCTGGCCACGATCCGCCAGTGGACCGAAGCGCTGGCCCTGGCTCTTGATGTGTGCGGCCTGATCAACCTGCAGTTCGCCGTGCAGCGGGAGCAGGTGTTCATCATCGAAGCCAACCCGCGTGCCTCCCGCACGGTGCCGTTCGTGGCCAAGGCCACCGGCGTGCCCCTGGCCAAGGTCGCCAGCCGCCTGATGGCAGGGCGCACGCTGGCGGAGCTGGGCCTCACCGCCGAACCTCAGCCGCCGCTTCAGAACGTCAAGGAGGCGGTGCTGCCCTTCAAGCGCTTCCCCGGTGCGGACACCCTGCTGGGACCGGAGATGCGCTCTACGGGCGAGGTCATGGGCAGCGGCGCCGATTTCGGCATGGCCTACGCCAAGGCGGAACTGGCCGCCGGCGAAGCATTGCCCACCGCAGGCATGGTGTTCCTCTCCACCCACGACCGCGACAAGGCGGCGCTGGTGCCGGTGGCCCGCAACCTGGCCGCGCTGGGCTTCCGGCTGATCGCCACCACCGGCACAGCCTCGCTGCTGCGCGCCCACGGCCTCGAGGTGGAGGCCATCCTCAAGGTGCATGAAGGCCGCCCGAACGTGGAGGACGCCATCCGCTCGGACCGCATCCAGCTGATCATCAACACCCCGATCGGCCGGCAGGCCGCCCACGACGACAAGTACCTGCGCCGCGCCGCCCTCGACTACGCGGTGCCCACGGTCACCACCCTGGCGGGAGCGCGCGCGGCGGTGGAGGCGATCACCACCCTGCAGAGCCAGGAGCTCACCGTGGCCGCCCTGCAGGACATCCACACCCGGGCCGGCAGCTGATCGCTACGGTGAAGGGCCCCTGCCCGAAACCATTGACCACCACCGCTCCCCCCAGCTCCGTCGTAGCTCCCGGCACCGACATCACCGACCTGTTCCGCGCCGCCTACGAGAACCGCTACACCTGGGAACCCGGCTTCGCCGGTTACCAGGGCCGCTGCGTGTGGGAGCAGGGCGACCGTCGGGTGGAAGGCCGCTTCGTGGTGGGCGCCGACCTCAAGGCCAGCGTGGAGGGGATCGACGACGCCGAAATCAACAAGGCCGTGGCCTCCCAGCTCTGGGAGGTGTGCATCCACCGGGTGCGCCGCACCTTCGAGCAAACCCACAGCGCCAACACCTTCACCGCCGGCGACACCGATGCGGTGGGCCTGGAGGTGATCGTGGGCGGCAAGGGCAGCGGCGACCGCTACCGCATCAAGGACAACGTGGTGACGATGGTGCACCGCCACATCCACGGCACTGTGGTGACGATCTTCACGCTGGAAACCACCGACACGGGCGCCGGCTACCTGAGCCGCCGCTACAGCAGCGCCTACAGCGACCCTGCCACCGGCGTCGCCCGTGGTGGCACCAGCCACTTCACCGACACCTTCGTGCCCCTGGCCGGCATCGGCCCCTGGGTGCTGAGCGAGCGCGTGATCGCCAGCGACGCAGGGAGCGGCGCCTCAGCAGCAGAGGGTGAGGCGGGCGAGCAACGCTTCCGCTTTGAAGACCTGCAGCCGGTCTGATACCAGCCGTTCTGATCGCAGCCGCAAACCCCGGCCCGTCTGCAGCCACGGGCCGGGGGGCGACGCTCGGGGTTAGGGACTCCAGGTACTGGAGCCCACTGCGCTCAAAAGGGCTCCGGCAGGGGCGGGACGGTTTTGAGGCGCTCGTTGAGCTGATGGGCCATCGACTGGCGCCCCACCGCCAGCACCTTCAGGGTGTCTTCGTGCAGGCGGAGCTGGTTGTCGGCCACCTGCATGCCGCGCACCAGTTCCTTGAGGTCGTCGGGCAGCGTGTTCAGGTCGTAGCGCTTGCCCTCGAAGGTGAGCACGGGTGGGTTGGAAGCGGCGTCTGTCAAAGCCAGCACAAAGGGGATCGCTCATTTTACGCCGGCTGGCGCCGCCGTTTGAAGAAGAACATCAGCAGGGGCCCCACCTGCGAGGCTTCCACCATCTCCCACCCTTCCGCGCCCAGCAAATTGAGGAAGAACTGCAGCTGCCCAGCCGGATGACGCGGCGGCGGCGGGGCGCCGTAGAACTCCGGAAACTCGCTGGCGATGAATTCGGGGCTCAAGGCACCTCGCAGCCGCTCACTGGCGGCTTCCGCGCTGGGGGGTTCGGGAGGGGTGCCACTCTCCAGGTTGATGTGGATGACCCGGTATTCCCACAGAGGCAGATCGGTCATGGCCGGCGGTGCGAAGGGGGAGCGAGCGGCGTGGGGAGAAGAGCCGGGTGGGAGCCAGACCAGCAGAAAGCTGGAAGGGAGGCCAGCCAAGCGGCAGGCCGGGCTTGAGCCCGGCGATCCGGGACCTGCTCAGTCCGCCACGCGGATCAGCTGACGCTGGCACAGCTCGCGGTAACGCCCGCCCCGGGCCATCAACTGATCATGGCTGCCCGACTCGACGATGCTGCCGGACTCGAGCACCAGGATCTGATCGGCCTCCTGCACTGTTGCCAGGCGGTGGGCGATCACCAGCACGGTGCGGCCGGCCATCGCCTGGCGCAGGCCCTGCTGCACCGCCTCCTCTGCCTCCGCATCCAGGGCACTGGTGGCTTCATCGAGAAGCAACACCGCCGGATCGCCAAGCACCGCCCGGGCGATGGCCAGGCGCTGCAGCTGACCACCGGAGAAATTGCTGCCCCGCTCCTCGATACGGGCGTCGTAGCCGCCCGGCAGGGCTTCGATGAAACCGGCCGCGTTGGCCAGTGCGGCAGCCTGATGCACCTGTGCATCGGAGGCGACACGTCCGAAGCGGATCGCCTCGGCCACCGTGCCGGAGAACACGCTGCTCTGCTGGGGCACCAGGGCCACGGCACGGCGCAGGTCGCCGGAGCGCAGCCGGGCCAGATCCTGGCCGTCCAGCAGCACCCTGCCCCGCTGGGCGGTGTTGAAGCGCAGCAGTAATGAAAAGAGCGTGCTCTTGCCCGCGCCGGACGGTCCCACCAGCGCCACCAGCTGCCCGGGCTCAGCACAAAGCTCGAGGCCCTGGAGCACAGGGCGCTCGGGGTCGTAGCCGAACCAGACGCCCTCCAGACGCACCTCCCCACGCACGGGGCCCAGGGGCAGGGCGCCTGCATCGTCGGGAGGTTCAATCGGCTCCTGCTCGATCGCCCGCAGCCGCTTGAGCGAGGCCTGGCCCTGCTGGAGTTCGTTGTAGTTGGTCGTGAGGTGGGAGATCGGATCGATCAGCATCAGCAGGGCTGCCACATAGCTGCTGAAACCCTGGCTGGTGAGGCCGCCCGCCTGAATCCGCGAAGCGCCGATCAGCAGCACCGAAAGGATCCCAGCCGCTTCGATGAAGCCCACCACCGGATGCTGGAGCGCCAGCAGTCGCATGGTGCGGTAGCGGGCGCGGCGGTGCAGGTCGATCTCCTGCTCGAAGCGCTGCTGCAGCCAGGTCTCGGCGGCGAAGGCGCGCACCAGCGGCAGGCCTCCGATCGCTTCTCCCAGCAGGCCGGCCAGTTCGCTCACCTGCTTCTGGCTGCGTTCGGCCGCCCCCATCACCTTGGCTCCGAAGGCGCTCACCAGCACGGCCACCAGCGGCGCCAGCAACAGGGTGGCGAGCGACAACTTCCAATCGAGGAAGACCATGTAGCCGAACACCACGATCAGCTGCAGCAGGCTGGGGGTGGTGTCCTGAATCGTCTTGTAGATCACCTCCGCCACCCGGTCGGCGTCTTCGGTGAGGCGGTAGGTGAGATCGCCGGCGGAGAGCTTCTCCAGGGAGGCGAATTCCAGGCGCTGCAGGCGCGCGAACAGCTGGCTGCGCAACGCCTGGCCTACCTGCAGGGCCGGGGAGGCCAGCAGGGTGTCCTGGCCGAACTGGGCCAGCTTCTGCACCAGAAACACCAGCAGGGCCAGGCCGATCGCCCGCAGCACCGCCGGGAAATCACCGGCGCCGATAGAGGGGATCAGCTGACCGGCCAGCCAGGCGAGCAGGGGCCAGCAGGCCACGAAGATCACCATGCAGACCCCGCCGGCGATCAGATTGCGGCGATGGGGCCCGAGCAGCGGCAGCAGCCCGCGAAAACCGGCCGGTGGGGGTGCGAGCATCGGCGAACCTTATCAGCGCCCTTTCGGCGCCTCCCTGGGTGCGGCTTGACCAGTTCCTCAAATGGCAGGGCGTGATGGCCACAGGCGGCGAGGCCAAGCTGCGGGTGCAGAACGGTGAGGTGCGCGTGAACGGCGCCATCGAGCTGCGCCGCGGCCGCCAGCTGCTGGCGGGCGACCGGGTGGAGTGGCAGGGCATTGAGTTGGAGGTACCCCCCTCGGCCTAGGTTGTTGGGCACCTCAGCGAGAGAAGGCGGTGCGCAAGGCGGTGATTGCAGGCAACTGGAAAATGCACATGACCTGCGCAGAGGCGCGGGCCTACGCCGGAAGCTTCGTGCCATTGATGGCCGATCTTCCTGAGGATCGGGTGGTGGTGCTGGCGCCGCCCTTCACCGCCATCGCCGCGCTGAGCGAAGCCCTGGCAGGGAGCGACATCAAGCTCTCCAGCCAGAACGTCCATTGGGACAACGGCGGCGCCTACACAGGCTCCATCTCGGCGGAGATGCTCAAGGAGCACGGGGTGACGTACGCGATCGTGGGCCACAGCGAGCCCCGCAAGTACCACTCCGAGAGCGATGAGCAGATCAATCGCCGCGCCCTCAGCGCCCAGGCGGCCGACCTGATCCCGATCGTGTGTGTGGGTGAAACCGACAGCCAGCGCAGCGCTCGCGAGACCGAGCGGGTGATCCGCCGCCAGGTGGAGCAGAGCCTGGAGGATCTTGATCCCAGCCGAATGGTCGTGGCCTATGAGCCGATCTGGGCGATCGGCACCGGCAAGACCTGCGACGCCGCTGAGGCCAACCGAATCTGTGGCCTGATCCGCAGCTGGGTGGGTTATCCGGATGTGGTGATTCAGTACGGCGGCTCGGTGAAAGCCGACAACATCGACCAACTGATGGCTCAGAGCGACATTGACGGTGTGCTGGTGGGGGGCGCTTCGCTCGACCCGATCAGCTTTGCCCGCATCGCCCAGTACCGCGTGCCGGTCACCATCTGAGCCCTGGCCTGGAGCATCGGATCGGGCCGATCCGAATGGATTCGCCGCTCTCGGCCAGATCGAGTTGCGGCGACAGTTGCCGGCGGAACAGCCATGGAAGTTCAAGCCATCGCGGCCCAGGCCTCGGATGTTCAAGCCATGGCTCAGCAAGCCACGGCTGGTTATGGAAATCAGCTCGCCATCCTGCAGGCTTGAATTCCGGGAGCGGCAACGCCCAATCTGGCGCTGATCAGCTGGACATCAGAATCAGGTGCTGGGAGCGGGGGAGCCGCTGGTGCCCAACGAGCCGTTGTTCGGGAGGTCGCCGTATTCACGTTTCAGCAGCACGTAGAGGTAATCGGGCGACTTATAGCGGGAGGGGTAGCAGTGAAAGATGGTTTCGAGGCGATCCCAGCAGACGGTTCGTTGGATCTTGACGAGGGATTTTCCCTCTCTTACCAGGATGCGGAGGGCCTTGCAATAGAGATGATAATTCGCTTCGAGTTCGCCAACGGTGAGATTGGCCGCGCGCGCTTCGGTCATGTGGTGAACTCCTAGGGATTCACGCCAACTGGCGTGGATGAGAAAAAAGACTTACCGCCTGCCATCCGTAGCGTTGTGGCTGGATGGCCTCTCCACTAACCGCTCTCAACCACGTGGCCATCCCTCATGAAAAACTCAGGCGGGGAACACTCCTTGCGGAGGCCATACCACAAGGGCCGCAGGGGCATTGTCCTCAGCGGCATTGTGCTCCGCAGGCCACTGTGTTCATTCAACCCTGCCATGGGCCCGGGGCATGTTTGTGGCGGACATGGAGGGAACGAAACGCCAACATCAATGCAATGGCTGAAGCGAACGTTCTGCTCCCTGCACGACCCTACGGCGACCCACGCACCACTGCGGTCGCCAGGGAGGCCCGACATCAAGCTTCATTTTCTACATCACGACATATGAAGCAGGCCAGCAGAAATACTCATGCAAACCCACGGCCCACAACGGTGGAACCCACAGACATGGAGCTCATGACTCCGGCAGCAACCGCGCAGGCTCGCTACACAGAATTCACATGGAAACAGCGGCCTTTCCTACAACCAGTGGCATGAATGACAACGCGATGAGCACTCTTTCCTTCCCCTTGCATCCGGATGAATGGCGGCGCATCCGTGAGGCTCTCCGCTACCAGGCCCGCGACCTGCACCATCGCTCCTACGCGGTGGATGCCGTGCGTCGGGAGTTGCTGTGGGAGGAGATGGATCGCTGCCTGCAGCTCGCCGATCGGATCGAGGTCTTGCTGGCGGAGCCGGAACCATGAGCCCGCCTGAGCCGCCGCAGGGTGCCCTTGCCTGGGACCATCGCTACCGGGAGGGAACCGATGCCTGGGAGCTTGGTCAGCCGGCGCCACCGCTGCAGGCGTTTCTTCAGCACCACGCGCTGGCTCCAGAACCTCCGGGGAGGGTGCTGGTGCCGGGCTGTGGGCGCGGCCACGAGGCGGCCCTGCTCGCTGCCGCCGGCTTTGCCGCGGTTGGCCTTGATTTCAGCGCAGCGGCGCTGGCAGAGGCCGAGCGGCTGCACGGCAGCGGCCCCGCGCTGCAATGGCTGCAGGCCGACCTGTTCAATCCTCCGGCGCTTGCCGCTGCAGGGCTCACGGCCGGCAGCCTTGAAGGGGTGCTGGAGCACACCTGCTTCTGCGCCATTGATCCTTCACAGCGGAGCACCTACCTCACCACGCTGCGGGAGTTGCTGGCTCCCGGCGGCTGGCTGCTGGGTCTGTTCTGGTGTCACCCGCGCCCGGGTGGGCCGCCCTACGGCGCCGAGGCCGGCGCCCTGGCTCGGCAGGTTGAGCAGGCAGGGTTCACCAAGGCCTGCTGGGAAGCGGCTGTGGGCTCCGCCAGTGGCCGCAACGGGCAACCACGCGATCATGAGTGGCTGGGCTTGTGGCGGCGGTGAACACGGCAATGGCAACGTCCTCGGCTCCGGCCCTGGCCTGGGGAACGCGCACCTATGTGATGGGGGTGCTCAACCTCACCCCCGATTCCTTCAGCGACGGGGGGCGCTATCCCACGCCGGAGGCGGCGCTGCGCCAGGCCCGGCGCATGGTGGCGGCGGGCGCCGATCTGCTCGACCTGGGCGGTCAGAGCACACGCCCCGGCGCCGCCGAGATCAGCGCCAGCGAAGAAATGGCCCGGGTGCTGCCGGTGCTCGCGCTGATCCGTGCCGCCTTTCCGGACGGCAGAGGGCCGTTGCTGTCGGTCGACACCTTTCGCGCTGCGGTGGCCGAAGCGGCCCTGGCCGCCGGTGCCCACTGGATCAACGACGTCAGCGGTGGGCGGCGCGAGCCGGAGCTGTTACAGGTGGTAGCGGCGGCCGGCTGCCCCTACGTGCTGATGCACAGCCGCGGCGACAGCCGCACCATGCACCAGCTCGCCACCTACAAGGCTGTGACGGCAGAGGTGGGCGAGGAGCTGCTGTGGGCCACGGAGCGGGCCGTGGCCGCCGGAGTGAACACCGCGCAGGTGATCTGGGATCCGGGCCTGGGCTTCGCCAAGACCACCGAACACAACCTCACCCTGGTGCGTGAGTTGAGCCAGTTGCGTGCCGCAGGCTTCCCCCTGCTGGTGGGCCCTTCACGCAAACGCTTCATCGGCGCTGTCCTGGAGGAGCCACGGCCGCGGGCACGCCTGTGGGGAACGGCGGCGGTGAGCGCCTTGGCCATCAGCCAGGGAGCCGATGTGCTGCGCGTGCATGATGTGGGCCCGATCGCCCAGACGGCCCGCATGGTGGACGCCGTCATGAGGTCGCAGGGACTCAGTCTTGAGGGGTGAGGAAGCGGCCGGAGAGGCGCACCGCCAACACCACCGCCGCGATCCCGTACGAGGTGAACGTGATCGCCTGAGCAACCGTGCCGGCGTCATACGCGCCGCGCTCCAGCAGCACGAAATCGGCCAGGGAAGACGCCGTGCCCCAGAGCAGCACCCAGACGCTCACGTAAGCCACACCTTTGAGGGCTGGAGACATAAAAGGACCGCGATGGATGGACCTTAGGCGGTGGTGACCCCTTCAATGCGATCTTCGATCTCCTGGTAAATCTCCTGCAGTTGGGCGATGTTTTCATCGCTGGTTTCCCAGTAGCCGCGGCCGTTAACTTCCAGCAGCGTGCCCACGATGCGGCGGAAGCTGTGGGGGTTGAGCTCCATCAGCCGCTTGCGCATCTCCTCATCGTTGATGAAGGTGTCGTTGGCCTCCTCGTACACGAAGTTGTCGACAGCGCCGCTGGTGGCACTCCAGCCCAGGGTGAAGTTGAGCCGCTTGGCCACCTCACGCACACCCTCGTAGCCGGAGTTGAGCATGCCCTCATACCACTTGGGATTGAGAAGCTTGGTGCGTGAATCGAGGCGGATCGTTTCGCTCAGGGAGCGCACCTGAGCGTTGGCCGTGGTGGTGTCGGCAATGTAGCTGGTGGGGGCCTTGCCGTCGTCGCGCAGGCCGGCGATCAGCTTGGTGGGGTCGGAGTCGAAGTAGTGGCTCACGTCGGTGAGCGAGATCTCCGCCGAATCCAGGTTCTGGAAGGTTACGTCGGCGGTTTTCATCGCCGACTCGAACACCTCCCGGTTCTGATTCATCTCCCCGGGGTTGTCGGCATTGAAGGCGAAGGTTTTGCGGGAGAGGTACATCTCCTGCAGTTCGCCCTCCTCCTCCCAGGTGCTGTTCTCCACCGCCAGGTTCACGTTGGAGCTGTAGCTGCCGCTGGCATTGGAGAACACCCGGGTGGCCGCCTCGCGCAGGCTGATGCCCTGGGCCGCAGCCTGCTCCTGGCTGTGCTTGCGCACAAAGTTCATCTCCATGGGCTCATCGGCCTCGGCGGCCATCTTCACGCCCTGATCGATCAGCCCCATCTGATTGATGAAGAGATCGCGAAACACCCCGGAGCAGTTCACCACCACATCGATGCGGGGGCGCCCCAGCTCCTCCAGCGAGATCAGCTCCAGCTTGTTCACGCGGCCGAGGGAATCGGGCACGGGGCGCACACCGATGAACCAGAGGATCTGCGCCAGCGATTCGCCGTAGGTCTTGATGTTGTCGGTGCCCCAGAGCACGCAGGCGATCGTCTCCGGCCAGGTTCCCTGTTCGGCTCGCTGGCGTTCGATCAGCCGGTCGACCACCACCTTGGCTGCCGCGATCGCGGCGCGGGTGGGAATCGCCTGGGGATCAAGGGCGTGGATGTTCTTGCCGCTGGGCAGCACGCCGGGGTTGCGGATCGGATCACCGCCGGGGCCGGGGATCACATATTCGCCATCAAGAGCCCGCAGCAGGCTCTCCATTTCCATGTCGGCGCAGATCTGCTCGAGACAGAAGCGCAGGTAGCCGAACAGGTTGTCGAGCTCGGCGGCATCCACCCCGGGAAAACCCGCCGCCCGGCAGGCACTCAGCCAGGGGCTGGGCAGCCGCACTCCGAAACGCTCCAGCAGATCGAAGAACCAGCCGAAGTTGCCGCGCAGGTTGACGCGGCCATCGCTGCCGGTGACGGAACGCACCATCGAGGCCACCGCCTTGCGGCACGCCTCGGTGATCGTCTGGTTGAGCTCCACATCCGCCAGCACACCGGCGTCATTGCCTTTGTAGACATCGGTGATCGTGCGGTCCAGGCTTTCGGCCAGCAGGGCCGGCAGGCTGCGGTAGCCCTCCTCTTCCCGCTCAAGGGCGGCGATGTTCACCAGGGTGGCGATCGCCTCCTCGGCGGTGGGGGGCTTGCCGATCGTGTGCAGGCCACAGGGCAGCAGCCGGCTCTCGATCTCCATCAGCTGGCGGTACACCGCCCCCACCACGGCGTCACGGCCATCGAGATCGAGCGCGCTGGCTTCCCCCTCCGGCAGGGTCACGTCCTTGTCGAGGTTGCACTGACGCGCCGTTTCCACGATCGCGTTGACGATCTGCACACCCCTGGAGCTCTCACGCAGCTGCTGGTAGGAACCCACCAGCTCGCCCAGCTCCTTGAGCCCCTTGTAGAGGCCGGCGTTTTCAGCTGGAGGGGTGAGGTAGCTGATTGTGGCGGCGTAGCCGCGCCGCTTGGCGATCGTGGCCTCCGAAGGGTTGTTGGCCGCGTAGTAATAGAGGTTGGGCAGGGCACCGATCAACGAATCGGGGTAGCAGGTTTCGCTCATGCCCATCTGCTTGCCGGGCATGAACTCCAGCGAGCCGTGGGTGCCGAAGTGCAGCACCGCATCGGCGCCCCAAACCTTCTCCAGGTAGGTGTAGTAGGCGGCAAAACCGTGATGAGGGCTGGCGCTGCGGGAATAGAGCAGCCGCATCGGATCGCCCTCGTAGCCGAAGGTGGGCTGCACCCCCACGAACACGTTGCCGAAGTGGCGGCCGTAGATCAGCAGGTTGGTGCCATCGGAGTTGAGGTTGCCGGGCGGCTTGCCCCAGTTCTCCTCGAGCCGCTCGGAATAGGGAGTGAGGCGCTCGTACTCCTCCACGCTCATGCGGTGGGCGATCGCCAGCTCCGGAGCACCCTGCAGCGCTTCGGGGTCATTGATCACCGCTTCCATCAGCGCCTTGGCATCCCGCGGCAGGTTCTGCACGTCGTAGCCCTTGCGCTTCATCTCCTCCAGCACCCGGTGGATCGAGCCGAACACGTCGAGGTAGGCGGCGGTGCCCACATTTCCCTTGTCGGGCGGGAAGCTGAACACCGTGATCGCCAGCTTCTTGTCGATGCGCGGCTTGGTGCGCAGCGAAGCCCAGCGGATCACCCGTTCGGCGATCGCTTCCACCCGGTCCTGCAGGGTGTGGGCCTTGCCGGTGGCGTCGTCGCGGCCGCTGAGCACGATCGGCTCGATCGCGCCATCCAGTTCGGGGATGGCGATCTGCAGGGCCACCTGCACCGGGTGCAGGCCCAGGTCGCTTTCTTCCCACTCCTGGGTGGTCTGGAACACCAGGGGCAGGGCCACCATGTAGGGCCGGTTGAGCTTGGAAAGCGCCTCGATGGCGCGGGGATGGTCCTGGCGGGCCGGGCCGCCGATCAGGGCGAAGCCGGTGAGGCTCACCACCCCATCCACGATCGGCTGCTCGGGATTGAGCGGGTCGTAGAAGAAGGCCTTTACCGGTTTGGAGAAGTCGAGACCACCGCAGAACACCGGGATCACGGTGGCGCCGCGGTATTCGAGCTCCTGAATCACTGCCACGTAGTGGGCGTCATCGCCGGTGACGATGTGGCTGCGCTGCAGCACCAGGCCGATCACCGGGCCACTGCGGGCCTTGTCGCTCAGATCCTGCCGGCTGGCCTGCCAGTTGAGGTATTCCTTGAGGTCTTCGAACATCCCCGGCGCCATCGGGTGCCAGATGCCGAGGTCGGGGAACACCACCGGTTCGGCCACCTCCAGCAACGGGCGGTCGCTCTCACCGCGGGGAAAGGCGTACTTGTCGGCCAGCATCAACAGGAAGTTGCGCAGGTTGTCCGGCGTGCCGCCCAGCCAGTACTGAAAGCTCAGCATGAAGGAGCGGGCATCCTGCGCCTTCTCCACCGGCAGGTACTTGAGCACCGTCGGCAGGGTGTTGAGCAGCTTCAACATCGCGTCCTGGAAGCCGGCCCCATTGGCCTCCTTCCGCTTCTTCATGAAGCTGGCGATGGCGCTCTTGCTCTGGCCCAGCTGCGCCATCGAGAAGGTGCCCAGCTTGTTGAGGCGCATCACCTCGGGCATCGAGGGGAACACCACCACGGCCTTGAGCCGGTCGCGGTGGGGGGCCACGGCCTCCACCACCTTCTGGGCCAGGTCCTCGATGAAGATCAGCGAGGCGATGAACACGTCGGCCGCCGCCACATCGGCGCAGAAGGCGGCGTAGTTCTCCGGATCACGCAGCTCCTCGATCAGGTAGCCGCACAGCTCCACCGCCAGGGCCGGGTTGTGCTCGTTGAGGCTGGTGGCGGCCGTGGTGAGGGCGTTCTGGTACTGGGGTTCGAGCACGACATACACCGCCTTCATCACCGGGCGGCCGTCCGAGCCCGCAGGGGTGGCGCATCCGGCCGGGCTGACCCGACGGCTGGCGGAGCGGACCTGCGTGAACATGGGCGTGCAGATTGAGCAATGTGAAGGAGCCTACGGAAAGCGGCGGCGGCAGGTGGGGTTTCCGGCCAAGGCGTAACAGGCCCGTGCCCAGCCGGCCTGCCCCGCGACGGCCATAGGCTCGCCCCAGCGAAGAGCCTGTCTGCGCCCATGACCGCCACCCCACCACCGGCGCCTGCGATGCCGCCCGCCACTTCGGCGGAGCCGATCCCCGTGGTGGTGGCCGGCGCCCTCGGCCGCATGGGCGCGGAGGTGATCAGGGCCGTGCTGGCCGCCCCCGATTGCGCATTGGTGGGAGCCGTCGACACCACCCCCGGGGCCGAGGGCGACGACGTGGGCGAGCGGCTGGGCCTGGGGCCGCTGGAGCTGGCGGTCACGGCCGATCTGGAAGGTTGCCTCTGCCAGGCCAGCCAGGCGGCCCGCCACCAGAGCGCCGGCGCCGTGCTGGTGGATTTCACCCATCCGAAGGTGGTGTACGAGCACACCCGGGCCGCCATCGCCTACGGGGTGCACCCGGTGATCGGCACCACGGGCCTCTCCCCCACGCAGCTGGAGGATCTGGCCAGTTTTGCCGCCAAGGCGGGCATCGGCGGTGCCGTGATCCCCAACTTCTCGGTGGGCATGGTGCTGCTGCAGCAGGCCGCCGCGGCCGCCGCCCGCTTCTACGACTTCGCCGAACTCACCGAACTGCACCACAACCGCAAGGCCGATGCCCCCAGCGGCACCTGCATCAAGACCGCCGAGCTGATCGAGGAGCTGGGGAAATCCTTCAATGCCGCCCAGGTGGAGGAGAGCGAAACCCTGGCGGGCTGCCGCGGCGGCCGGCGCGAGAGCGGCCTGCGGCTCCATTCGGTGCGCCTGCCCGGTCTGGTAGCCCACCAGGAGGTGATGTTCGGCGCGGCGGGCGAAACCTATACCCTTCGCCACGACACGATCGACCGCTCCGCCTACATGCCCGGAGTGCTGCTCACCGTGCGCCGGGTGCGGCAGCTGCAGGGGCTCGTCTACGGCCTCGAACGTCTGCTCTGAGGCCATGCTGGTTCCCGTCAAGCCCGCTGAGCTCCAGAAACTGATCCCGGCGGTGGCCAGCGGTCCGCAGTTCAACGCCTGCAGCGGCAACCCCCGCAAGATCCTGCAGCGGGTGCTGATCGCCGTGATCGGTGGGGTGATCTCGCTGCTGATCGCCCAGAGCCAGTTCTCCTACCGCTTCGGGCCGGTGTGGCTGGTGGCGGGCTTCGTGTTCCTGCTCTATGTGCTCTGGGGCCCGATCCTGGAGGCGGGGCGCAAGAACAGCGTGCTGCGCCGCTACCCGGCAGGGGCGATCTTCGAAGGGGTGGTGGCCGATCTGTTCACCCGCGAGCTGGTGGAGGAACGGAAGGAGCAGGCCGATGCCCGCGGACGGCTGGAGCTGGTGGAGAACCGTCGCACCTGGCTGTGCCTGGAGCTGGAAGACGACGACGGTTACCTGGGCCAGATCCGCTTCCCGATGGAAAAGAAGCACAAGGTGATCCGCCGGGGCATGGTGATCCGTTGCCTGGCCCTGAGCGAGCGGCCCGATTTCGTGCGCATCGGCGCCCTCACCGACGCCTGGTTGCCGCAGCTGAAGCTCTGGGTCGGCGAGTACCCCTATCTGCTGCGCCCAGCCTTCGAGGAGCTCTGCCTGCGGCGCCTGCGCTGAAGCCCGCCGGCAGCCAGCGCCGTGGCCGCGCAGACACCGGGTCGCCTCCACCGGGGTGCTTGGACTGGGGAGGGCATGCGCCTGAGCATTCGCGACATCCGTTTACGTTGCGCAATATTCTGTTACATTGATCCCATCACCACCGAGGAGCCCCATGGCCCAGGCCACCACCACCGCCCCCGTCTCCGCCACTGAGCGCGCCACCATTCGCGGCGCCACCGTCACCACCGAAGACGGCGGCCGCCTCAATGCCTTCGCCACCGAGCCCCGCATGGAAGTGGTGAGCGCCGAGAGCGGCTGGGGCTTCCATGAGCGCGCCGAGAAGCTCAATGGCCGTATGGCCATGCTCGGCTTCATCGCCCTGCTCGCCACTGAGTTCGCCCTCGGCGGTGAGGCCTTCACCCGCGGCCTGCTCGGCATCGGCTGATCGCCGGCCCGCACGGGCCGGTGGGGATCACCGGCCACGCCCCCTCAACCAGCCGCAGCAGAATTCTGCTGCGGCTTTTTTCATGGGCGATTCCCTGGACCGGCATTCCGACCATCTGACCAGCGAGCTGCAGGCCCGGGTCCGCGGCGCCGGTCCCACCGGCGCCCTGGCCGCCCTGGCCCTGGCCGAGGCCGGCTGGCAGGTGGAGCTGGAGGATCCGCTCACCGCCAGCCAGCTGCTGGCCCGCAACCGCGCCTACGCGCTCACCCATTCCAGCCGCCGTCTGCTGGAGCGCCTGCAGCTGTGGGAGGAGCTCGCTCCGGCGCTGGCGCCGTTCCGAGCCCTGGAACTCCACGACCTCGAGCTGGGCCTACAGGTGCCCTTCACCGCCCGCGATCTCGGCCGTCGGGCAGCGTCATCCTCCACCGCCGTGGCGTCCACAGGTTCAGCCTCCAGCGGCGACGCCGTGGGCTGGGTGGTGCGCCACACGCCCCTGATGGAGCTGCTGCTGAGGCGGCTGGAGGGTGATGGGCGCGTGCAGCTGGCGCTCGGCAGCCCCGGCAGCCAGACACCGGTGGATCTGCTGGTGGCGGCCGAGGGCGCCGCCTCCTCCACCCGTCAGGGCCTGGGTCTGGCCCACTGGCGCCTTCCTTACAGCCAGTCGTGTCTGAGCGTGCAGGTGCGCCTGCGCGGCTCCGCCAGCGATCAGGCCTGGGAGCTGTTCCGCGCCGAGGGCCCCTTCGCCGTGCTGCCCCTGGGCGGCGATCGCTTTCAGCTGGTGTGGAGCGGCCCGGCCCAGCGCATGCGGCGGCTGGAGAGCCTCGACCCCGTGGCCTTTCTCGACCGGCTGGCCGGCGCCCTGCCCGATGGCCTGCAGGCCGACGCTCTCCTGGACGCGCCGCGGGCATTCCCCGCCGCCCTGGAGCTGAGCGGGGGCTTTCACCGGGGCAACACCGTGCTGGTGGGCGAGACCATGCACCGCTGCCACCCGGTGGGGGGGCAGGGCCTCAACCTCTGCTGGCGAGATGTGGCCGTGCTGCACAAACTGGCGGCCCGCACCGCCCGGGGCAGGCTGCGCCTCAGCCGGCTGCCGGCGGCCTACGGCCGTCGCCGTTGGCCCGATGTGCTGCTCACCCTGCTGGCCACCGACGCCCTGGTGCGGCTGTTCTCGAACCGGCAGTGGCCACAGCGCAGCGTGCGCCAGATCGGCCTGGGTCTGCTGGGCCGGCTGCCGCTGCTGCGGCGCCTCAGTCTCCGGACCATGACCCTCGGTCCTTGCCAGCTACTGGCGCGCTGGTCAGAGTGATGGCGAACTCCAGCCGGTGCTTCCCTTCCGGGCCATGGTGAAGAGCACCTCCCCCCAACCGGTGCCGTCGTCCGCGCTGGTGCGTTACCTGCGCCGGGAGCTGGGTCTGAGCGAAAACGCCCTGGCCCTGGGTGTCAAGCAGGCCCAGCTGGAGCAGGCGCCGCTGCCGGTGATTCTCTGGCGGTTCGGGCTGATCAGCCTGGAGCAGCTCGATCAGGTGCTCGGCTGGCAGGACAGCCAGGATTAAGGACGGTTCAGACCTGCCGCCGTCCCTCAGCTGTAAATGATCAGCGACTCCACCGGATGTCCACCGGGCAGCCGCCGGCGGCCCTCCAGGCCGGCCAGCTCGGCCACGAACCCGAAGCCGCAGAGCGCCCCACCGGCCTCCTCCACCAACTGAGCGCAGGCGGCGGCGGTGCCACCGGTGGCGAGCAGGTCATCGACGATCAGCACACGAGCGCCATCGGCGAGGGCATCGTGCTGGATCTCCAGACGATCGGTGCCGTACTCCAGCGCATAATCCACGCCACGCACCTGCCCGGGCAGTTTGCCGGGTTTGCGCACCGGCACGAAGCCCAGCTCCACCACGGTGGCCAGGGCAGTGCCCACGATGAAGCCGCGGGATTCGATCCCCACGATCAGTTCGGGCTGCAACCGCTCGCACACCTCACTCAGCTGGCGCATCACCTCCTGCCAGCCGAGCGGATCACGCATCAACGGGGTGAGATCCCGGAACAGGATGCCGGGCTTGGGGAAGTCAGGAATGTCTCGCACCAGCTGGCGCAGATCGGGCGGCTGTGCCCTTTCGAGCGAAGGAGATAGGGCGGCCATGGCGGGGGCGGATGACGGATCGGCTCAGGCGCTGGCATCATCGCAGCCATGGCCGATGCAACCCTGACTGAATCCCGATCCCCCAGCCGGCTCAACCGGCGCGGACTGGAACGGCTGGATCTGATGCTGTTGAGCGTGGAAGCCCTCGATCTCAACGGGGGAGAAGCGATGGTGTTCATGGCCCGCCAGCTGGGCTTCGGCGACCTCTTCCCCAACCGGGTGGAGCTGTGGAAACGGCGTTGCTACAACCCACTGCGCCTGGCCTGCCGCCGGGGCGAACTGAGCGAAACCGAAACCGACGCGCTGATCTCGGTGCTGTGCGCCCTCGCCGAGCGCATCTATCCCATGCTCCGCCAGCTGCTGTCATCGTCTGAGCCGGATGTGGTGAGCGTCCAGCGCTGGGAATTGTTCCGCCAGCGCCTCGAGGAGCTGGTGCGGGAACGGCTGAACCCCCGCCGCGGGGGGGTTCAGAAGCTCCTTGACCCCGCGGAGGGCGCCCGTCGCCGTCTTCAGCTCGTGCAGAGTCTGGCCCTCGGCGCCGGTGCGGGGGGATTTGACCGTCTCAAGGCCAGCCTTATGGATGCCGCGGCATGAAACAGAGTTATCGCTACGAGCAGACAAGCTGCCGCCTGCGCCTTGATGGCCTTCCGGATCTGTCCGCCTCCCAGGACGGCGATGCGATCGGCATCCTGACGGGCTGGGAACTCGACCTGATCGGGCGGCCGTCGCTGGAGGGAAAACGCAACCATCTTGAGGCCCTGCTGAGCGTGGTGTTGCCCTATGCCCGCCACCTGGTGAGCGGGGTGCCGCGCCGCTTCGGTGGTGAAGGTTCACCGGTGCAGATCGAACCCCTCGGCTCTGGCGAACAGAGCCGGCACCGCCTGCGGCTGTTCAGCAGCCAGCCGGACACGCCTCCCCTCGAACTCGACTTCGACGACGCCGAGCTGGCAGATCTCGTGCGCTGCCTCGACCAGTTGCGGCTCGATCCACGTGTGCAGCTCGGCTTCACAATTCCCACCGAGCTGCCGCTGCAGCGCCGCGAAATCCTCGAGCGGGTACCGCTGCGGCGACGGTTGCTCTCCCCGGCGGCAGGGTTGGCAGCGCTGGTGATCACCTCCTCGCTCAGCCTGCTGGTGCCGCTGCCCAAGCCTGTCGCCCCGGGAGGAGAGACCCGACCGGCCGCCACCAGTGCACCGACGACCCCACCGGCCCAAACCGCCCCCTGAACCAGCAACGAGCGTTGCGATCCCAACACCTGGCCCCCAGAACACCCATTACTCTTTCAATGTGTGATCAACGGCACATGGGGAGACGGCTAGGTCCCATGACCGGAACTGGCACACTCCGCCGGCGGGATCCCATCCGTTGAAGGAAAGAACCAAGCCTTGAACACTGCCCGATGACAAAGAGCTGGTCGGAATTGCGGCGCCGCGTGATTCGCCTCGGAGCCTCCTTGGATGTGGTGGTGCGCAGCGATCCGGAAGTGTGCGGCCTCAGCGGCAAGGACTTCCACCTGTCGCTTCACCACGGCGGCCAGGGCGACTGCACTGTGGAAGGGCTCAGCCTGGTGGATTGTCCGAACGAACTGGTGTTGATTGAGTTCGAGCGCTGGATGCGAGGCGCTGGGTACTCCTTCGACACCTGAGCCTGTGGCGATGAACCGCAAACCCGATCCCGGGTTCACCCCCAAGTCGGTTCGCAAGGTGTTTCGCAAGCGACGCACCCGTTCAACCTTGCGCGAGTGCCTGCTCGCCTTGCTCAACGCGACTATCGGGCTGGGGTTGCTGGTGGCGCTGCTGCAACTTCCCTCTCGGCTGGATTCGCTCCTGCTGGTGAGCAAGGTCATCAGTGCCGTGCTCGCTGGCCTCGGCCAGATCGGGCTGGGCCTGCTGCAGTTGCTCGCCGGGCTGGCCCAGCTGCTGGGCCTGCTGGTGGTGGTGGCGCTGGCCGTCGGTGCCCTGTGGTTGATGGGCAACGGAGTGTTCCGGCTGGTGCGCCTGCTGGTTCCGGGTGTGGGCAACAGCCTGCGGCTACCGCCGGGCATGGGCCGGGCCATGGCCAAGCTCACCACGATCCGTCCGCCCACTCGACCGCCGCACTAACCCGCAAACCGCCTTCATACCCTGCCGGCGTCAATGTCCTGGGGACAGTGAGCGGCGCAACCACCACAGCTCCTCCAACGAAACGCTGCGATCGCGGTTGCGATCCGCTTCGGTGAACTGACGCCACAGCCATGGGAACCCCGCCGCCTCAGCAGGACTGAGCTGGCCGTCGCGGTTGGTGTCGGCGCGCCGAAAGGTGTCCTGCAGGCGGTTGCCGAGGAAGTGACGCTGGTTCGGGGCCAAGTCCGAGGGCAGTAAGTACCCCCGCCGGCCCTGATCAAGCCGATTGAAATTGATTTCCAGAAACGGATGTCCCCTCACTTCGGCCGGGGTCAGGCGGCCATCGCCATCCCGATCCAGCCGCTGAAACCAGGCTTCCAGCTTCTGTTGATACCTCAGCAGTTGCAAGGTCTCCTGGCACTGCACCGCAGCGGGGCTGACCACCAGGCACCACAAGGCAAGCAGGGAAAGCAAGCGCACCATGGGCCACTGCGCCGCAGGGTTGCATCGCGCCAGAACAACGGCGCGCTGGGGGCGGGATCGAGGGCCTGGCCGTGGCATGCGAGCACCTTATGGAGAAGGTGGCGTCATGGGGTGACCGCGAGCCAGCTGATTCTGAGCAAGCCATGACCGGATCCGACCGTTCCCGGCTTGGGTCATCTTTGAACATGTCCCTCGCCCGTGTCCTCAGGCTTGCTCTGGTCATTCCTCCATACAGTCGGTGCAGAACGGGACTTCTCCCAGCCATGAGCCGAGCCCACACCATCTGGGTGGTGGATGACGACCCCGAGCTTCGCCAGCTGCTCAGCAGCTATCTCACCGATCAGGGTTACGAGGTGCGCTGCCTCAACGATGGCCGCCAGCTGATCGCGCGCCTCGAATTCCAGCGCCCCGACCTGGTGGTGCTCGATCTGATGCTGCCGGGCGAGGACGGGCTCACCCTGCTGCGCCGTCTGCGCGACAACCAGGACGACCTGCCGGTGGTGATGCTCACGGCCAAGGGCGAGGCCGTGGACCGGATCATCGGCCTTGAACAGGGAGCCGATGATTACCTCGCCAAGCCGTTCCTGCCGCGGGAGCTCACCGCCCGGATCGAGGCGGTGCTGCGGCGCCGCGGCAACCTGCCGGCGGGCACTCCGGTGGCCGGCGGTGAGCTGGTGGAATTCGGCGACAACGTGCTGGATCTTTCGGCGCGAACGCTTGAACGGGAAGGCAAGAGCATCACGATCACCAGCGGGGAATTCAGCCTGCTGGCCGCTTTCGTGCAGCATCCCCACCGCCCACTGTCGCGTGAACGCCTGATCGAACTGGCCCGCGGTCCAGACAGCGACACCGACAGCCGCAGCATGGACGTGCAGGTGTCACGGGTTCGCCGCCTGATCGAACCTGATGCCAGCCGCCCTCGCTACCTTCAGACGGTGTGGGGCTACGGCTACGTGTTCGTGCCGGATGGGGCCCCACGGGGCCGCTGAGTCATGGCGGCCTCCCTGCGTTCGGCGGCGCTGCTCTGGCGCCTGGGGGGCTTCTTTCTCGGCGGCTGGGGGCTCAGTCTGCTGCTGCTGCAGATGTTGCTCGGCTCCACACTCGGCCGCTCTCAGATCGACCAGATGGGTCCGCAGGTGGCCCTGAATCTGCGCCTTTCGGAGCTGGCACTGGAGCGTTTTCCACCGTCCACGGTTTCCCAGCTCAGCGGCCTGCAGCTCGGGGTGGGGCAACCGCCCCGGCCGCGGCGTCGGCCTTGGTGGCAGGGCCAGGCCAGCGATGCCCTGCTCGACCGCCAGGCCGCCCAACTGCAGCTCGAACTCTGCCGCCGCCTGCCACGCTGTCCGGTGGTGGTACCCACCGAGGGCGAGAACCGCGGGGTGTGGATCGAGCTGGCCTCACCGCTGGAGCCGGTGTGGCTCTATGCCGCTATCCGTCCCCAGCTCGGTTGGCCGCCCGATCCGCAGCTGGTCACACTCTCGCTGGTGAGCGGCAGCATCATGGCGGGCGCCTTGTTTCTGCTGCTCGAAGTGCAGCGGCCTCTGCGGCAGCTAGAGCGGGCGCTGGGCCGCGTCGGCCTGGAAACGCAACCGGATCGTCTCTCCCAGCGGGGAGCGCCGGAGGTGCGGCGGCTGGCAGGGCACTTCAACGCCATGCTCGAACGGCTGGACAACAGCGAACGCGACCGGGCCACGATGCTGGCCGGCATTGCCCACGACCTAAAGAGTCCGCTCACCCGCCTGCGGCTGCGCCTGTCGCTGGGCAAGGGACCGGATCTGGTCAGCAGCGAGCGGGCCAAAGCGGAGGCGGATCTCGACGATCTCGAGCGGATCACTGGCCAGTTCCTGCTGTTCGCTGGCGGCGGCGGCAGCGAGCTGGCCGTGGAGGTGCCGCTCGAAGAGCTGCTGGCGGAACTGGCGGCGCGCTACGACGGTCGCCCGCTCGAGCTCGACCTGACCCCCGTGCAGGCCTGGGTGCAACCGATCGCCCTGGGCCGGGCCGTCGCCAATCTGATCGACAACGCCCTCAGCTACGGGGAGCCGCCGGTGCGGCTCCGGCTGCGCCCTTTGCCTCGGCAGGGTTTCGAGATGGAGGTCTGGGATCAGGGGAAGGGCATCGCCGAAAGCCAGCGTTCCCAGGCCCTCTTACCGTTCCAACGGCTCGATCAGGCCCGCGGCGGCCACGGGCACTGCGGCCTGGGCCTGGCGATTGCCCAGCGGGTCGCCCGCGCCCATGGCGGCGACGTGTCGCTGGTCACCGGCGAGCCCACCGGTTTCTGTGTGCGCTTCACGGGGCATTCGCTGAACCCGCGCCAGGCGAGCTGATTCCTGGCCGTGACGGGGCGGTGATGATGGGCAGACCATCGACTGCCTGCCTCCGCACCGCTGTCCCCCTGCCGCCTTCCCCATGTCCCCACCCCGGTCGTCCGATCTCCCCGATGGCGAAGCCCCCGATGGCGATGACCAAATTGGCGATGCATGGGAAGACGATCTGCAGGAACGGGACGGGGCCGATCCCACTCCGGCGATTCCAGCCACTGCGCCGTTACTGGGGCCTGATGGAACGCTGCTTTACACCGGCAGCGATGGAATGCAGTACATCGTCTGCGGCGACCCCGATGCGGCGGAGCGCGCACGGCTTCTGGGTGCCTTCGAAGCGCTGCGGGCTGGAGCAGGTCCGCTGGAGGAACTGATCCAGGCCAGCCGGAGCTGGCGGGATGCCGCCTGTGGCCGCGGCCTCAGCCAGGAGCAGGCCATCGAGGTGTTGCTGGGCCGGTTGAGGCAGGCACTGGGCGATGGGGCTGATCCTGCCGACGAATCCACTTGAGCATCGACGTGAGCGGCCGGTCTGGACAGGACTGGCCGGGCTATGGCCTGACTCCGCCTCAGTTCAGCCGGGCCAGCCAGAGCCCGGCCAGCTGCCACGACGACCAGAGGAACGCCAGCAGGAAGAGCCAGTTGAGCCAGGCCGGCCGGCGCTTGTTTTCCGGAATCATCTCCGCCGTCCCCACTGAGGCGATCATCGCAGGCGCTGTGAAGCCAGGGCCCATGCGGTGGCAGCGAGCTCAGGGCTCGGGGCAGGACACCAGCCGGTAAGGCAGCTCGCTGCCGGGACACAGCCCCCAGGTGCGCCCGGAATCGGCATGCAGCCAGCGCACCACGCGAGCACCACCTGTTGCACCTGGCGGTTTCGGCTCAACCTGGTCCGCATCGATCAGCTTCTGCGCCGGCATCACCTGCTGCAAGATCGCCTGCTCTGGCAGCGTGATCACGCTGAGGTTCACGGCATCGCGGCGGTAGTCGTAGCGGCAGAAACCCAGGCCCGTGCCCGAGCAGTCACTCAGGCTGGCCAGGCTGTTGCCGGCCAGCTTGCGATCAAGCGCATCCGGCTGGCGCCCGGGGGCCGGGCGCCAGCCGAGCCTGCGCAGATGCCTGTCGGCGGCCAATACCGGCCAGCCCACCCGCAGCAGACCCGCCAACGCCGGCGGCGAGGGAACTGGGGGAGCCGAGCCAGTGAGCAGGGCAGCCCCCAGCAGGCCCGCCAACCCCCCCGGCAGCAGAACAAACGCACGGGAGGAGCACCGGCGCGCGATCCCCTGGGACAGGGCGGGAAATGGAGGGGTGGATCTTCTGCGCATGCCGTGATGGCCACCCGAGCCGTTTTTTCCTTCCTGGGATTCCCTGGCTGGGGAGCCCTTCATCTGCACCTGCCCCATGCGGGCAACCCGGCCGCCGCTGCTCTGCGGTTGGAAACGGCAAGCCTCGACGGCGAGGCCGAACACCCAGGAGCAGGAGGCGCCGGCGGTGGGCTGCTCACGGGCTTTCTGCGTCGCTATGGGGAAGGAGAGCCCGTGCCCTCCCCTGATCACTGTCTTGGCTGCCTCTACCGCTATCGGATCGTGTTCAGGGCCTCAGGCCGCTGGCCCCTGCGGATCTCGATGTGGTCGCGCTCCGAGGATGAGTCCATTTGGAGCCGACGTTGCGGCCCGATGCCCCTGGAGGACTTTGTCAATCGGTTTCATCCGGGAGAGCTCCAGCAGGAATCGGCCCCGGGCGCTTGGCCCGCCTGAGGTCGTGGAGGCCTTCGAGCTGGTTGTACACCGCCAGCAGTTGCAGGCGGATGTGATCGGTGTTCTCGAGTTTGGCGAGGCTGGCCAGAGCCAGCTCAATCTGGGCTTTGCTGTCGATCAGCAACCGGCACTCGTTCGTACCCGGTTCGTAGCTCATGGTGTCGTTCTCTGATCAGGGCTCATGCGGATCGCCATCGGCAGGGTCCCTGCGTTAGCGCCATGAGAGACACCCTATTCAAGGGTCTGGGCACTCCCCTGCTGTCAGATCGGTTGCCATTTCCACAGCTGTTCGTCCGCTGGTCACACCTGGTCACGGGTCCAGGTCCGGGGATTCATTGACGCCCGGATCAGTAACACCACCAGCGTCCATGAGCTGGCCATCTTCGGCAGCAGCAGGCACCAGCACCAGGAACAGCCACCACCACGCCAGTACGGCGGCCACCACCGGTGCGGAGATCCACCAACGAGGCAGCAGCACAAGGCTGGCCGCGCCTATAGCAAGGCCGGTGCCGACGATCGACCAAGGCTGGCACCACCAGGGCTTGTGGCTCCAGAACTGGGCAGATGGGGTCATCAGAAAGCCCAAGAAACATGTTTTTCCATTCTGACGGAGGCCACCGATCACATTCTCAGGGAATGGTCATAGGCACGCGCTCACGGGCAGAGGCGCTTCGGGGGACAGGGCGAAGAACAAGCCCTGTTGACGGCATACAAGCCATCCTGAGGAGGCATGCGAGCGCACAAAATCAGCCGGCAGACGAGGCCCAGTAACGATCCATACGAAACTTGGCAGGCGCGTCAATCATGAAGCATGTATATTAAGTTTGGAGCCATTTCCTTCCGGAAAACACTTTTTGCCGGCCCGCCAACCACATCCCACGATCCCGGCCTTTGCCATACTCCTCTGGGGGGCCATCTTTGGCACCCTGATCAATGTTCCAATTACGATTGGCATTCATATTTTTTTTGGCTCGATCTTTGCCGTTCTTGCTCTCCTCATCTGGCAGCAGTGGTGGGGATTGGCCATCGGCGGGCTCGCAGCACTTGTTACCTGGGCCACATGGGGGCATCCGTGGGGAACAATTATTTATGTTCTTGAAATCACCTGGCTATCGGTTGCCACAAACAGGGAGTCCAAGGCCCAGGAACGCGTGATCAACGATCGCATCATCCTTCACGATCTGACGTTTTGGCTTCTTGCTGGCATCCCACTTACATTCGTTTTCTATCATCTATTCCTGGGAGTTGATCTTACCCCTACTACCCTTATCGCTCTCAAACAGGCCGTCAATGGGGTCCTCAATACGTTGATGGCCGTGTTGCTGGTCCTGGTTTATCGGCTGTGGATCCGACCAAGGCCGGATCAGAGCGTTTCCATACGAACGGCAATATTCGCCTTTGGCCTTCTCTCCTTGCTCACCCCTTCGCTGATTACATGGGGGCTATCTGCGAATCAACTCGTCAAAGTTTCGCAACGCGATGAACTGAACAACTTGGTCAACATTGCTCATGCCTCCCGATCCCTTCCCGATTCCTTTTTGAAAGACAGAGGATCAGATTTTTGGATTGTCAGAGAGCGCGTTGCAATTGAAAGAGAACGCAAAGTCACCACCCAATACAGCCAGACCAAAGTCAGCAGAGTCAATTCAAACCCAGCTCTTTTCCACATCCTGGATCACCAGTACGTGAATGGCAGCGCAAAATTCGTCACTCAGAATGGACTCACGATCTTGATCCCTCAAGACGGTGATGTTCCGCTCATGAAGCTACTGAATAGCTACTGGGAAACAAAAGTTCAAATGCTAAATGATGATACCCAAGGGGCCTCTCCCCTTGCCTCCAATGAGGTGATCACACGCGTTGTCTCTCCAGCGGCCCCACTCATCAGGAAGCTACAGAAGGAATCTTTGCATACTTTTGGCCTTCTTGGCTTGTTGTTGCTTGTGGGAGTCTTGATCACCGAACAGCTTGCAAGGATGTTTGAAAATGAAATCCAGAAGCTATTGAAGCCATTGACATCAGAGCCACGGGCCGAACTCTCAGGAGAATCGAACATGCTGATGCCAACCTTGGCGGTAACCGCAATCAGCGAATTCGCCACAATGATCAATCTGATCAACATGCGAATTCAACGAATCAATCAGCTTACGCTTGAGCTCGCTCGCTCTCGCGATCAGATGGCCGAGCTGAGCATGACAGATGCGCTCACTGGCTGCAGAAATCGGCGTGATTTTCATTTGCGCTTAGGAGAGGAAGTGGCCAGAGCCAAGCGAAGTCAGCATCCCTTGACGGGGATTCTTCTTGATATCGACCACTTCAAGGAGATTAACGATCGCTTCGGACACCCCTTTGGAGACAAAGCACTTCAGGCCGTAGCCCATGCGGTCAGCACCGGCATACGGGCGACCGACTATTGTTTTCGCTATGGAGGCGAGGAGTTTGTGATCCTGTTGATTGACTGCCCACAGGACCGAGCTCTGGTGATCGCTGAATCTTTACGGTTCAAAGTGCAGGAGCTAAGGATCTCTAGCGGAGATGTTGCCACCTCTGTGAGCATGAGTCTCGGAGTCGCTTCACTGCACCTTGAGGAAGACGACGCGGATACCTTCCTGGCACGCATGGACAAAGCGCTTTACACGGCAAAACGCAGCGGACGCAACAGTGTCGTGGTGGCCCCGGCTTCTGAGCACTAAGACCAACCCGGCTGGCTGCGCCCACGGAGAAATGACTCGGTAGCTTTCCGCAGGCCTCAGGAATGGAACAGCAGCACCAAGCCCTTGCGGAGCTGGTGAAACTCGCGCTCCTCCCGGCTCAGATCCAGACCCACCAGCAAGCCTTCCTTCAGTGCCACCTCGAAGGGCGGTACAGCTGGCGGTTGTCCCGCTCGCCAAAGCGCGGCGATGCCTACAGCCGTGGCATGCCACTGGAAGCAGTCGGTCTCGCCGATCGAGGGTTCCTCGAGGGCGTCTTCAAGCAGATCGCGAATCGGCATGGCGACCATGGACTGGGTTCAGCATCCAGACCAGCGGCAGGGATGGCAATCCACTGAGAGCTTTCGTGACCTCGCACGCCATCGGAGCGCCTACCGTGCCGCCATGCCCAGGGTGCCCGACCAGATCGCCCTCGTTCACGAGTGGTTCACCCCCCGGTCCGTGGGCGGCTCGGAGCTGGTGGTCCAGGAAATGGACGCCCTGCTGCATCCGCACCTGTTCGCGCTTGTGGACGGGGAAAGCCGTCGGCCCCAGAGCTGGCTGCACAGGCGCACGATCCGCACCTCCTTCATCCAGCAACTGCCCTGGGGGGTCAGTCACGTGCAGCAGTATCTGCCCCTGCTGCCCCTGGCGATCGAACAGCTCGACCTGCGGGGCTATCCGCTGGTGCTGAGCAGCTCCCATCTGGTGGCCAAGGGCGTGCTCACCGACCCCGAACAGCTGCATGTGAGTTACGTGCACACCCCGGTGCGCTACGCCTGGGACCAGATGCACGCCTACCTGTCGCGCTCCGCCATCGCCCGCGGTCCGCTGGGGCCGCTGCTGCGCTGGCAGCTGCATCAGCTGCGTCAGTGGGACGTGGTCAGTGCCGGCCGCGTCGATCGGATCCTCGCCAACTCCCGCTTCACCGCCCGCCGAATCCGGCGTTACTGGGGCCGCAGCAGTGCGGTGCTGCATCCACCGGTGGCGGTCGATCGCTTCGATTGCCACCTGCCCCGCGACGACTTCTATCTGTCCGTCTGCCGGTTGGTGCCCTACAAGCGGGTGGACCTGATGGTGGAGGCCTTCAACCGCACCGGTCTGCCGTTGTGGCTGGTGGGCGACGGGCCGGAACGGCAGCGCCTGGAGCAGCTGGCGGGTCCGAGCGTGCGTTTCCTCGGGCGCTGCTCCGAGCAGGAGGTGAACGATCTGATGGGTCGCTGCCGTGCGTTTCTGCATGCCGGCCTGGAGGATTTCGGCATCGCCCCGGTGGAAGCCATGGCGGCGGGAGCGCCGGTGATCGGTCTGGGGCAGGGGGGCCTGCTCGACAGTGTCCGTTGCCTCAACAGCGGCAGCACGCACCCCACCGGGCTGCTGTTCGACGCGCCCACCAGCTCCAGCCTCGTTGCAGCCCTGGAGCAATTCGAACAGCAACGCCTCTGGTCCCGGTTCCCGCCCGAGCGGCAACGGGCATGGGCCGAGACCTTCGCCCCCGAGCGCTTCCGGGAGCGGCTGATTGGGTTGCTGGAGCGCTACTGGCAGCAGCACGGGATCCGCCTCCGTCAGGGCCGTCAGCCCCTTCCGTGGGCCGAGGGCTGAGCCACGGCTCCAGGGGAAAGCACACTCTGAGTTGAGCCTGCCGGAGCCGAGCGGCTGGCTTGCCAGAGCGCGCAAAGGTAATCAACGCTCAGAGTTGAACAGAGCCCCATGGTGAGCAGGGCGCTGCGTCGTGCGGCAGTTAGGGTCCAGAACTGTGGACCTCAAGCGTGCTGGGAGGCCCTGGCTGTGCCTCTGGTCTGAGTGACCTTGCTGGCTTGTGGGAGAACAAAACGATTTTTAGAGTTTCAACACCAAGGGGCGAGATGGTGAACGCCAGCAGCAACCCCTACAGACCCGCCACCCTGCCACCGTTCCTGTCCGCATCAGCGACCCCTTCCACCCTTTCCCACTCCGCCGCCCTGTCCGCCACTTCCTCCGCCATCACCCCGCTGCCAGGCAGGAGATCCGCACTCACTGCCGTGCCGACTTCCAGCGAGCGGCCCACCGCGGCGCAATTGATCGAAGCCCAGAGCACCACATCCCGGGTGGTCAAGCGGACCGGTGACATCGTCTTTTCGCTGGCGGTGCTAGGCCTCGGTAGCCCGTTGTTCCTGATGCTGGCAGCCCTGGTAAAGGTGAGTTCGCCTGGGCCGGTGTTCTACGTGCAGCGGCGCATCGGACGGGGCTTCCGCGATTTCGGTTGCATCAAATTCCGCACCATGCGTAAAGATGCTGACCTCATGCTTCAGGCGTTGCTCGATCAATCCCCTGAACTCAAACGCGAATACGGCAAGGATTTCAAACTCAAGGCCGATCCCAGGATCACACCGATTGGCCGCTTTATGCGTCGCTCCAGCCTTGATGAGCTTCCCCAATTCCTCAATGTGCTTCGAGGTGAAATGAGCGTGGTGGGTCCCCGGCCGATCGTCAGGGACGAGCTCAGGCGCTATGGGCGCCGCATGAACGAGGTGCTGGCAGTAAGGCCCGGGATTACCGGCCTCTGGCAGGTGTCGGGGCGCAACAATCTCCGCTACGCCGAACGGGTGCGGATGGATGTGGCCTATGCCCGCCACCGCAGCTTCCGCGCCGATCTTTCGATCATTCTGCGCACTGTGGGGGTGGTCCTCTTCCCCAGAGACCGCGGCGCATACTGAGCAACCAGGAGTCAACGCGGTCTCAGGTCCGCGATGAGCACCAGCAGCGGCAACGCCACCAGCAGCCACAGCAGCTCCAGTTGCCGGGACAGCCGCAACAGGCGCTCCACGCCTGCCTGGTCTGCTGCCGGCCAGCCCGCCCCGAGCACCGGTTTGTCGATCCGCACACCGCCGTAGTGATTGGCGCCGCCAAGGCGCAGGTGGGCGGCGGCAGCGAAGGCCGCCTGTGACACCCCCGCATTCGGCGACGGGTCGGGGCCGCCCTCCCGCAAGGCCAGCCGCAGCTGGGCCACGGCCTGCGAACGGCCGGCCTGCAACAGCGGGAGGGTGAGTGCCACCAGGCGACAGGGCAACCAGGTGAGCAGGTCGTCGAGCCGGGCGCCGGCGGTGCCCAGCCAGCGCAGCCGCCCACGCCGGTACCCCAGCATCGAATCCAGCGTGCTGCTGGCCTTGAAGGCCCAGCCGAGCGCCAGCGGCCCGGGCACAGGCGGCACACCGTGGGCCAGGGTGTGCCCAGTCACGATCAGACCGTCTGCGGAGACCATCAGACCCGCTGCGGGCGGCATCAATCCAGCCATCAGCCAGAGGCCGGCGCCCACAAGGAGCCAGAAGAGCGGGGCAAACAGCCCGTCCACGCTGTTTTCGGCGGCGGTTTCTGCGGCTGCCCGCAGGATGCCGGCCTCGTCCAGCTGGTCGACGTCACGGCCCACGATCCACGCCAGGCGAGCCCTGGCCTCCGCCAGTGCCTCGAGAGAGAGCGGGGCCTCGGCCGGATGCCGCTCCAGCGGCGCCACCGCCGCCCGCACCGCCTGCTCCAGGCTTGCTCCCGCCAGGCAGCTGGTCAGGCCCAGCCAGAGCAGCGGCAGGCCCAGCGCCGGCTGGCGCCAGGCCAGCGCCTCCAGCAGCCAACCGGCGCCAGCACTGCCGCCCACCAAGAGCACGGTGATGCAGGCACCGGCCAGGCGAAGCCGCCCAGGCCGATCGCCGGCCCAGGCTTCGGCGCTCCGACGCAAGACGCTGATCCACCAACCCATCACCTGCACCGGATGCAGCCAGCCGGCGGGATCGCCGAGCCAGCGGTCAAGGCCGCAGGCCGCTGCCACGGTCAGCCAGGCCAGCAGAGCAGCAGCTGCATCGCTGCTGCTCAAGCCAGTCCTCGGCGGCGGCCCGCCAGTGACAGGGGCACGGCGGCGGCGGCGAACGCCAGCACCTGCAGGGGCAGCGCCAGAGGCAGACCAAGCAACTGGGCGGTGCCGCCCATCAGCAGGCTGCCGGCCAGGGCTCCGACACCACTGGAGCGCGCCAGGGTCTGCCACCGCAGCGGCTCGTCCGTGGCGGAGTCATCTGGGTGAGTGTCCAGCGTGGCCACCAGCCGGGCATCGCTCAAAGCGGCCAGGCCCCCCATCGGCAGGAACAGCACCAGGGAGCCCCAGCCCGGCAGCCACTGGGTGCCCGCCAGCGTGAAGGCCAGCAGGAGGTAGGGAAGGCCCCGGGCCGGATGCAGCCGCCACGGCCCGGCGAGCGCCGCTGTGGCAACGAGGGCAGGCGGGGACGGCAGGGAGCCAGCGGGTCCTGCGGCGGCCAGGAGGCGTCCCAGCCCGTAGGCGGTGAGCACCATGCCGAAATCGAAGCAGCTGCCCCCCCCGAGCTGACGCACCCAGAGGGGCAGCAAGCCGAACAGGCTGCCGAACAGAATCCCCTGCAGGCAGCAGCGCCAGTTCAAGGACACGCTGCCGCCAGGGTTGGCCCCAGCGGCCGCCGCCACTGCGGTGGAAGCGGCTACGGCGGTGGCGGCAGAAGCTGTTAAGGCGGTAGAGGATGCTGCTGAGGCGAGATCTGGGCCTGAGCGAGTGGGGAGGTGGCGATGACCCGGGCGACGCGAGAGCAGGGCAGCAGGCAGCAGCGGCAGCAGCAGCACGAGTGCCTGCGAGAACTGCAGCACCGCCTTGCCGATCGGAAACAGCAGGGCCGTGAGCAGGTGGCCCAGCAGGGCGCCGAGCTCGGAGCCGGAGCGCAGACGCCGCATTGAAATCCCCTGGACTCCCACCAGGAACCGCTGCAGCGGCAGCTGGCCGATCTGCAGACCCAGTCCGAACAGCAGCACCGCCAGCAAGGCCAGCGCCAGGGGCAGGACTGCACCGCCGCCGACTGCAGCAGAGGCTGCGCCAGTGGCTGAGGCAGTAGCCGTGGCAGGGTCGAGGTTATGGCGGTGCAGCCCGATGGCCAGCAGCAGCAGGGTGGCGAGCAGTTGAAGCAGGCTGCCCAGCAACGGCTGCTGCGGTAAAGGGAGCAGCGCCGCCGCCGTGGCCAGCACGGGCAGGAGGCTGTTGATCAGCGGCGAGGCCGTGAGGCCGCTCACCAGCCAGGCCGCGGACGCCAGGGTGAGGCTGGCGCTTGCCTGGGCACTTCCCCAGGCCAGGGAAAGCAGGCCGCGGCGCATGGCTGGCTGCTCAGGATCAGGCCACTTTGAGCCAGCTGAACATGGCGCGCAGCCCCTTGCCGACCTTCTCGATCGGATGGTGGGCATCGCGCTCGCGGGCGGCGGTCATGGCGGGCTTGCCCGCCTCACATTCGGCCACGAAGTTGCGGGCGAAGGTGCCGTCCTGGATGTCGGCGAGGATGCGCTTCATCTCCGCTTTGGTGTCGTCGGTGATCAGGCGCGGGCCGCTCACGTAATCGCCGTATTCGGCGGTATTGGAGATCGAATCGCGCATGGCGGTGAGACCGCCCTTCACCATCAGATCCACGATCAGCTTCACTTCGTGCAGGCACTCGAAATAGGCCAGCTCGGGCTGATAGCCGGCATCCACCAGGGTTTCGAAGCCTGCTTTCACCAGTTCGCTGAGGCCACCGCAGAGCACGGCCTGTTCGCCGAACAGGTCGGTTTCGGTTTCCTCCTTAAAGTTGGTTTCAAGGATGCCGGCGCGGGTGCCGCCGATCGCCTTGGCGTAGGCCATGGCCAGGGGCCGGGCCTGGCCGCTGGCATCCTGCTCGATCGCGAACAGGGCGGGCACGCCCTGGCCGTTCTGGTATTCCCAGCGCACGGTGTGGCCGGGACCCTTGGGGGCGATCATCACCACGTCAACGTCCTTGGGAGGCACCACCAGGCCGAAGCGGATGTTGAAGCCGTGGGCGAAGCTGAGGATCTTGCCGGCGCTCAGATGGGGCGCGATTTCGGCGTCGTAGACCTTCTTCTGGGTTTCGTCGGGCAGGAGCACCATGATCCAGTCGGCCCGCTCGGCCGCCTCGGCCACGCTGAGCACTTCCAAGCCATCGGCTTTGGCCTTCTCGGCCGAGCGGCTGCCTTCATAAAGGCCCACCACCACATTCACCCCACTGTCCTTGAGGTTCAGGGCATGGGCGTGGCCCTGGGAGCCATAGCCGATGATGGCCACCGTTTTGCCGTCAAGCAGGCTCAGATCGGCGTCGGAGTCGTAGAAAAGCTGGGCCATCCGGCGAATCGGGCAGGGCAAACAGCGACTTTACGGTCGCGCCCCACCCGACCTCGGGCTCAGACCTCGCTGGGGTGGTCGATCACCCGATCGATCAGCCCGTAAGCCTTGGCCTCGGCGGCGCTGAGGAAGTAGTCGCGGTCGGTGTCCTTGGCGATCTTCTCCAGGCTCTGGCCGGACATGTCCGCCAGGCTCTGGTTGAGCATGTCCTTGATGCGCAGGATCTCGCGCGCCTCGATTTCGATGTCGCTGGCCTGGCGCTGGCTGGTGCCGCCAAGCGGCTGGTGGATCATGATCCGCGCGTGCGGCAGGGCGAGCCGTTTGCCCTTGGTGCCTGCCGCCAACAGGAAGGCGCCCATGCTGGCCGCCAGACCCACGCAGATGGTGATCACCTCCGACTTCACATACTGGATGGTGTCGAAGATCGCCAGACCCGCCGTGACCGAGCCACCCGGCGAATTGATGTAGAGGTAGATCGGTTTGCTGTTGTCGTCGGAATCGAGGTAGAGCATCTGCGCCACCAGGCTGTTGGCGATGCCGTCGTTCACCTCCGAGCCCAGAAAGAGAATGCGCTCCACGCCGAGCCGCGTGTAGATGTCCACCCAGCGCTCGTACTGGCTGCCGGGGAGACGGTAAGGAACGCTGGGGGTGCCGATGGGCATGGCGAGGGAGTGGTGAGGGTGCGGAGAACGTTTCGGGAGCAGGAAGGCGGAAACAAGCAGGCAGGAGCCGGCCCGCACGGCATCAGACGGCGCCAGCCAGCGGCACCGGCACCTTCTGGGTGGTAAGGATGCGGTCGATCAGGCCGTATTCCAGGGCCTCGCGGGGGGTGAGGTAGGTCATGCGGTCGGAGTCCTTGCTGAGCTGCTCCACGCTGCGGCCGGTGGTTTCCGAAAGCATCTCCAGCATGGTGCGCTTGTTGGTGAGCACTTCCTGGGCGCGGATCTGGATGTCGCTGGCCTGGCCGCGGGCGCCGGAGCGGGGCTGGTGCAGCACGATCGACGCATGGGGCAGGGCCGCCCGGTGCCCCTTGGCCCCAGCCGAGAGGATCATCGCGGCGGTGCCCATCGCCTGGCCGATGCAGATCGTGTGCACCGGCGGCTTCACGTAGCGGATCGTGTCGCAGATAGCGAAGGCCTCGGTTTCAAAGCCGATCGCGTCACCGGAATACCAGCTGGTGCCGGTGGAATTGATATAGAAGAAGATCGGCTTCTCGGGATTATCGAACTCCAGATAAAGCATCTGGGCGATGATCAGCTCGGTCACGTCCACGCCCATCTGGCGCTTGGCGTCGTCGTCGGAGAAGAGGGGCAGGCCCAGGTAAACGATGCGTTCCTTGAGCAGCAGCGACGGCAGGTCGGGCGGCGGTGTGCGCATCACGGCGGAATCGCCGTAGTAGGGAGCCGACACCGACATCAGGGAACGCCCGGAAAACCTCTTGGGAGCCTAGCGGGGGCCTGCGGGCTGACGGACCTCGGCGGCAGGTCGGGGATCCTCATGGTCGCAGCGGGCGAACACCATGCGGCCGGTGGGCGTCTGCAGGGCGCCCGTAACGGTGACCGGCAGCCGCTGGCCGATGCGCTTGCGGGCAGCCTCCACCACCACCATGGTGCCGTCTTCCAGGTAACCCACGCCTTGGTCGGCCTCCTTCCCTTCACGCACGATCTTGAGCTGCAGGGCATCGCCTGGTTGCACCTCCGGCCGCAGGGCCACCACCAGGGCGCTGAGGTTCATCACCTTGAGTTCCTGCACCTGGGCCACCTTGGCCAGGTTGTAGTCGGCGGTGAGCAGGGTGCCGCCGGTGTCGGCGGTGAGCTTGAGCAGCTTCTCGTCGGCGCCGCTGCCCTCGTAGCGGGTGCTGTTCACCACCAGGCGGCGGCCGTAGGTTTCGCGCAGCGCCGCCAGCAGGTTGAGGCCGCGCCGGCCCTTGCCCCTTTTCTCGGCGTTGCCGGAATCGGCCAGTTGCTGCAGTTCGTCGATCACCGCCTGGGCAACGATCACCTGGCCCTCCAGCAATCCCGACTCCAGCAGCCCCCGTATGCGGCCGTCGATGATCACGCTGGTATCGAGGATCTTGGCGGTGGCGGGCTGCAGCACCCCTTCGGCCACCAGCAACGCCTCGGCGCTGGAGGGGTTGAACAGGCGCAGCAGGGTGCGGCCGTGCACCTCGGCCAGGTTGTAGCCCAGCACGCCGAAGAACACGTTGCTGAGGATTGCCGCCAACGGCTTGACGAACACCACCTCCCAGGGAAGCGGCAGCAGCAGGATCGGCGCCAGCAGCAGGTTGGCCACCAGCAGCCCCAGGATCAAGCCCACCGCCCGGCTCACCAGCAGGTCGGTGGGCATGGTGCGCACCTGCCGCATCAGCCGGCGGCGCAGCAGCTGGAAGAAGAAGCCCGCCAACAGACCGAAGAAGGCACCGAAACCGCCCAGCACCCAGCGCAGGCCCTCCAGATTGGTGACCTGGATCAGCAGGTTTTCCGGCAGCAGATCCACCCCCAGCCAGCCGGTGGCGGCGCCGGAGATGAGAAACAGCAGCAGGATGAGCGGATCCACCATGGGTTCGGTTGTGGGGTCCCTCAGCTCAGGACCTGCAGCATGCCCGATTCCGGTCGCTTTGACCGGGCGTCGTAACCGACCATTTGGCGATGGACATCCCCACCACAGGTGAATCCCGGGGGCCGCGCAGCGCCTATGTGCATATCCCGTTCTGTCAGCGGCGCTGCTTCTACTGCGACTTCGCCGTGGTGCCGCTCGGCGATCGGGCCGATGGTGCCAGCTCCGGCTCGATCCAGGCCTACCTGAAGCTGCTGCTGAGCGAAATCGCCGCCAGCCCGGCCGGCCCGCCGCTCTCCACGGTGTATCTGGGGGGTGGCACACCTTCGCTGCTCACCGCTGGCCAGATCCGCACCGTGCTGGAGGCGTTGAAGCAGCGCTACGGCATCGCCGCCGGGGCCGAGATCACCCTGGAGATGGATCCCGCCAGCTTTGATCGCCCCCGCCTCGCTGGCGTCCTGGCGGCGGGGGTGAACCGCGTCAGCCTGGGGGGCCAGAGCTTCGATGACGGGGTGCTGGAGCGGCTGGGGCGGCGCCACCGGCGCCGGGATCTTTTGGAAGCGGCCAGCTGGTTGCAGCAGGCGCGCCAGCTCGGTGACCTGCGCAGCTGGAGCCTGGATCTGATTCAGGGCCTGCCGCAGCAGGACCTGGCCCACTGGCGCGGGCAACTGGACCAGGCCCTTGCCCTCAGCCCGCCCCACCTCTCGATCTACGACCTGATCGTGGAGCCCGGCACCGTGTTCGCGCGGCGGCAACAGCAGGGCCAGCTGGAGCTGCCGGAGCCGGATCTGGGCGCCGATCTGATGGATCTCACCGGGGAGCGCCTGCGCGCGGCTGGCTACGGCCACTACGAGATCTCCAACTACGCCACGCCTGGCCACGCTTCCCGCCATAACCGCGTGTACTGGAGCGGCGCGGGCTGGTGGGGCTTCGGCATGGGTGCCACCTCGGCGCCGTACGGCCTGCGACTGGCCCGGCCCCGTACCCGCGCGGCCTATGCCGCCTGGTTGACGGAGGGGATGGAACAGGCCACAGCGATGGATCAGCCGGCAGTTGAGCCCAGCGGTGGCGGCATGGCGTTCGATGAACTGATGATCGTGGGGCTGCGGCGGCGCGAAGGGGTGGCCATGGCCGAGCTGGCCCGCCGCCATGGCCTCAGCAACGCCGACCTCGAGGATCTGCTGGCCCAGCTCTCAGGCGCCCACTGCCGCGAACTGTTGCGGATCGAGGGGGGGCGCTGGCGGCTCAGCGATCCCGCCGGCCTCGCCCTCAGCAATGCGGTGCTGCGGGTGATGGTCGAATGGTGGGAGCAGCGGGCGTCCAGTCTTCCGTCCATTGGCGCAGGGCCTGAACCGCCAGCTGGCGCCCATCGATCAGTGGCGGACTGAACGGCGGCTGCCGGCTGGTCAGCCCGAGCAGATCGGCCGTGACCCGCACCTGGCCGTCGCAGTCGTCGCCGGCACCGATGCCGATCACAGGAATCGCGAGCCTGCCCCGCAGGCTGGAAGCCAGCGGGGCAGGCACATGCTCCAGCACCAGGGCGAAGCAGCCGGCCGCCTCCAGATCCCTGGCCTGGCGCCGCAACCGTTCCTGGCTGATCGGATCGTTCGCCTGGCGCCGGTAGCCCAGCTGGTGCACCGACTGGGGGGTGAGACCGAGGTGCCCCATCACCGGCACGCCACTGCGCACCAGCCGGTCCACCACCTGCACGGTTTCCGCCTCACCGCCTTCCAGCTTCACCGCCGCAGCCTCGGTTTCCTTCAGCACCCGGCCGGCGGCAGCCATGGCCAGATCACCGCCGCACTGATAACTGAGAAAGGGCAGATCACAGATCACCATGGGCCGCTCCGCCGCAGCGCCCTGTAAGCCCCGGCCCACCGCCTTGGTGTGGTGGATCATTTCCTCCAGCGTGACCGGCAAGGTGGTGGCGTGGCCGAGCACCACCATCGCCAGCGAATCGCCCACAAGCACCGCTTCCACGCCGGCGGCCTGCACCAGCGCCGCCGAGAGGGCATCCCAGGCAGTGAGCACCCGGATCGGCAGACCAGCCTGCTTGCGTTGGATCAGATCTGCAGGGCGCAGGGGCACGCGAGCTAGGGCGCAGGCACTCCCTTGCTAGCATCGCCACGACTCGGACCCACGCGGCCCGGACGCCCAAATCTGGTCAGGCCTGGAAGGGAGCAGCCACACGGGATGCTCCAGGCAGGCGTGGTCTCCGGGTCACCCTCTTCAACCCAAGCGTTTCGGCTTTCAACGCAGGCCTTCCGCCGCTGAGACCCGCCGGCCAAGCTGCTACGCCGCTAGCCCTGGATAGAACGGGATCAGCTCGACTGAGATCCGCGCAGGCCGTAGCTCATCGCCAGACGCCCTAAGGAACCCTCGACCTGGCTGACGCTTCACTCCTCGCGGAGGTGGGACTGGCGGTTGAGCAGGAAGGGAGGAATCTTGGCGCCGCGGTGATCGGCGGGGGATTCGGCGGCTGGCGGCGTGGCGAAGGAGGGGGTGGAGCGTTCTGAGCGGTAAGGAGCACCACTCTCAAAGCCAGTGGCGATCACGGTCACGTGGATCTCGCCCTCGAGGCGATCGTCGACGACGGCTCCGATGATGATGTTGGCGTCGGGGTCGACCATGTCGTAGATGACCTCCGCCGCGGTGGTCATGTCCTCAAGGGTCATATCCTTGCCGCCGCTCACATTGATGACACAGCCCTTGGCGCCGTCGATGCGGGCCGATTCCAGCAGCGGGCTGCTCATCGCCGCCTGAGCGGCCTCGATCGCGCGGGAGCGCCCCGAGCCAACGCCGATGCCCAGCAGAGCGGTGCCCGCAAGGGTCATCACCGAGCGCACGTCAGCGAAGTCGACGTTCACCAGGCCCGGTTTGGTGATGATGTCGCTGATGCCCTTGACGCCCTGGCGCAGGACGTCGTCGGCGTGACGGAAGGCTTCCTGGAGGGGAGCGCCGGCAATGGCATCGCGCAGGCGGTCGTTGGGGATGACGATCAGGGTGTCGACGTGCTCCGCCAGACGGGCGATGCCCTCCTCAGCCTGGCGTAGCCGCTTGCGACCCTCGAAACTGAATGGCTTGGTGACGATCCCCACGGTAAGGGCGCCGCACTCCTTGGCCACCTCGGCCAGGATCGGTGCCGCACCGGTGCCAGTGCCACCCCCCATGCCTGCGGCGATGAACACCAGATCGGCACCCTGCATCGCTTCCTGGAGCTCATTGCGGGACTCTTCCGCCGCTTTCTGACCGATGGCAGGGTTACCACCGGCACCGAGGCCGCGGGTGAGTTTCTGGCCGAGCTGCAGCCGGTTCTGGGCCTGGGAGAGGAGCAGGGCCTGGGCGTCGGTGTTGAGCACTCGGAAGCCCACCCCCTGCAGATCGGAAGCGATCATCCGGTTCACGGCGTTGCTTCCTCCACCCCCGACGCCGATCACCTCGATGCGGGCCGTCTGGCTGGGAACGATGCCGTTGCTGCTGGGATGAGAAGAAGTCACGGCGTGTCCGTTGGAGCCAACGTGGTCGACGAGGGGGAGGCCTTCCGGTGCAGTCTCCATCAAGCGCGCTGAACCGTTCATCTCGGACAGCATTATGTCCTTCAGGTGCGGGAAAAGGATTGTCTGATCCCACACATTCGCCCGAATCTTCCATTCTCGCAACCGAGCCCGTCAGGTGAGGAGAAAGGCCTGAGCACACGGGCTGGCAGCTGCAACGGCATCGGTGGTCTCAGTTGGCAGTGGGTGGGGTACGGCGAGGGGCGGCAGACGCAGGCGTGCGCACGGTGAGGCCCAGTTCCGGTCGGTCGGGATCGCTCAGATCGATCGTGTTCACCGGCTTGCCCTTCACCCGGGCGGGAAGCTCCTCTTCCAGATGCTCCAGCACCTCGAGGCGACGGGTGAGCTGGCCGTCTGGGGGCCCCAGGCGCACCTCGCCCAGGTTGCGGGTGAGCAGCACGATCGTGCCGGTGGGCTCGAAACGGATCTGGCTGAGGTTTCCACCCAGCTGTTCCCGTTCAGCCAACACCTGGGCCAGGGGCGCTCGGTAGGCCGGCTGCCAGCCCAGCACCAGCAGGCTGCTGGGTGAGACGCCACCGGATTTGGCCGTCAGCTGGTGGGGGCCGCAGTTCATCCAGTTGCCGAGCCGGTCCACACAGCCCCGCTGGAGGCCGGCAGGGGTGCGGCGTTCAGCCATGGCCACCGCCTGGCGATCGACCAGATCGATGCGCAGACGGGGTGGCAGCATCAGGCGCTGGACGCCCACCTGCTCCACCGGCAACGTCGCCGCCAGCCGATCCTTGAGCTCCCGTGGCTGCAGGCTCAACAGGGTGAGTGGAAAGCGCAGCTGGGCGGCGCGGATCACCTCCTCGCGGCTCACCTGCTCACTGCCGATCACCAGCACCTGATCCGGCCCCCGTAGCGACCAGCCCTGGCGCAGCAGCCCGTACCCCAGACCGGCGGCACCGGCGGAGAGCAGCAGCAGCCGCCAGAAGTTGCGCAGGCGTTCATTGCGGCGCTGAAGGCGCAACTGGCGGCGCCGCTCCACCCCAGGAGGCAGAGGGGCCTGGCTCACAGCTCGCAACGGGAGCGGGCCATCAGGTCGTGCATCCAGCGGCGTGCACGCTCGGCATCGGAGAAGGGCACATCCTTCTGCACCCCGTTGCCCACCAGCCTGAGCCGGCAGCTGCCCTGGCTTTCTTCGGTAAGTGGCGCATCACCGGAACCAAGCGCCATCAGCTCAAGCAATTCCAGCTTGCTGATCTGGAACTCGCCCTGGGGCTTGAGTTGCCCCGCCTCAAACGTGCTCCAGATCAGCTGGCCGTCGCGCAGGAGCGCCGCCCCACAGCCATCGAGCTTGGCCAGCTCCGCCCCCGAGGCCCAGTCGCGGAAGAGGCGTTGCCGCCGGCGCTCCAGCCAGCCCAGCGCCGTGAGCAGCACAAACACCAGCAGCAGAGGGAGCCAGAGCAATCCGTGCGTCATGCCGCCTGAGCTCCTGCCTGCAGATCACGGCGTGATTCTCTCGCCAACTGAACCAACTCGTGCACCAGACCCTCCAGTGGGAGGTCAGTGGCCTCCCAGAGCATCGGATACATGCTCTGGGAGGTGAAGCCCGGCAGGGTGTTGATCTCGTTGAGCCAGAGATCGCCGCTGGCCTCGTCGTAGAAGAAATCCACCCGGGCGAGCCCCTCGGCCGCCACCGCCCGGCAGGCCTCGATGGCCATGGCCCGCGCCCGCTCGCTCACCGGCTCCGCCACCGGCGCCGGGATCAGGGTGTGGCTGAGCCCTTCGCTGTACTTGGCGGTGTAGTCGTACCAGTCGGCATCGAAACGGATCTCGCCGACCACCGAGGCGCGCAGCTGGCGTTTGCCCAGCACGGCGCACTCCAGCTCCCGTGCCGTCACGCCCCGTTCCACCACCAGGCGGTGGTCATGGCGGGCCGCTTCCCGCAGCCCGGCCAGCAGGCTGGGGCGGTCGATCGCCTTGCTGATGCCCACGGAAGAGCCGAGGTTGGCCGGTTTGATGAAGCAGGGGTAGCCGAGATGGTGCTCCAGCCGCTCGAGCAGCTTCAGGGGAACACCCTGGCCCTCCAGTTCTGCGGCATCCACGCCCTGGTAAGCCACCTGGGGCAGACCGGCGGCGGCGAAGGCGGCCTTCATCGCCAGCTTGTCCATGCCCACGGCGGAGCCGAGCACGCCGGATCCCACGAAGGGCACCTGCATCAGGCTGAACAGCCCCTGGATGGTGCCGTCCTCGCCGTTGGGGCCATGCAGCACCGGAAACCACACCTCCACATCAGCGGCGCCGGTGGGCAGGCCCTGGAAGCCGGCGCGCACCGGGGTGGCCGGCAACTGGTCGGCCGCCGGTGGCACGCCCTGGGCCAGCACCGCATCGGCCACCGCCGGCGGCCACCAGTGGCCCTGCAGGTCGATGTAGAAGCAGCAGAGGCGGTAGCGGCCGACGTTGGCGCCACGGCGCAGGGCACCGGCCACCGTGACCGCCGAGCGGATCGAGACCGCGTGCTCCCCGGAGACCCCTCCGAACACCAGTCCGATCGTGCACGGGGCTGAGGGCATGGCGTCAGTCAGGCCGCAGGGCCGAAAGCGAGAGGCCAAACGTATCAGTGCTGGGAAGACGCGGCCCGCCGGCTCAGCAGCTCAGTGCCGGCACACGCGGCAGGCCGGAGAGCGAAAACGCCCGCACCGACTCAATCTTGACCGGCACCAGCGACCCCGGTTGGATCGTCCCTGCCCCCGGTGCTGCTCCCCGCTGCGCCTGGGCTGCCGCAGGGTCAGCCTCAGCGGCGGGGAAAAAGGTGAGCCGATTGGTGCGGGTGCGGCCCATCCACTGATCGGGATGCCTGGGGTTGCGCCCCTCCACCAGCACCTCTTCGGTGCGGCCCAGATAACGCAGGCTCCGCGCCCGGGCGGTGGTCTCCACCAGGGCATTGATCTCCTGGAGCCGTTCCACCTTCACGCCTTCACTCACCTGGCCGGGCCAGCCGGCGGCGGGGGTGCCAGGGCGGGGCGAGTAAGCGGCGGTGTTGACCTGGTCGAAGCCGATCTCCTCGATCAGGGCCAGGGTGCGGCGGAACTGGGCATCGGTTTCGCCGGGGAAGGCCACGATCACGTCGGCACTGATCGCCGCATCGGGCATGCGTTCCCGGATGCGCTCAAGGATGCGGCGGTAGCGCTCCACCGTGTAGCCCCGCGCCATCGCCTTGAGCACGTCGTCGTCGCCGCTCTGGAAGGGGATGTGGAAGTGCTCGCACACCTTGGGCAGCACGGCACAGGCCTCGATCAACCGTTCGGTGAAGTAGCGGGGGTGGCTGGTGGCGAAGCGGATCCGCTCGATCCCCTCCACGTCGTGCACCGCATGCAGCAGGTCGGTGAGGGTGTGCGCGCGGCGGCCCTCCGGGGTGATGCCGGGCAGGTCGCGGCCATAGGCATCGATGTTCTGGCCCAGCAGGGTGATCTCCTTGAAGCCCCGTGCCGCCAGCCCCTCGATCTCCAGCCGGATGGCCTGCGGGGTGCGGCTCTGCTCCTGGCCCCGCACCGCGGGCACCACGCAGTAGGTGCAGCGCTCGTTACAGCCGTAGATCACGTTGACCCAGCCGCAGACGGCGCTGTCGCGGCGGGCGGTGGTGATGTCTTCGAGGATGTGGTGGTCGTCGGTGGCGACCACCTGCTGACCGCTGGCCACCTGCTCCAGCAGGGTGCCGAGCCGGTTGGCGTGCTGGGGGCCCATCACCAGATCAAGCTCGGGCACGCGCCTCAGCAGCGCCGCTCCCTCCTGCTGGGCCACGCAGCCTGCCACCACCAGGGTCAGGTGGGGATTGGTGCGTTTGCGCTGGGCCTGGCGGCCTAGATAGCTGTAGACCTTCTGTTCTGCGTTGTCGCGGATCGTGCAGGTGTTGTAGAGCACCAGATCAGCGGAATGCTCATCGCTGCCTGCGGCGTAGCCCATGGCTTCGAGGATTCCGGCCATGCGCTCGGAATCGGCCTTGTTCATCTGGCAGCCGAAGGTGGTGATCCAGTAGCTGCCTTTGGTGGGTGGGGTCGCGCTCATCGCACCAGTTTCGGCCATGGCATGGATCCCTGGGCAGGGTGCGTCTGCGGATCACGGCGCGAGGAGCCGGGGATGGCGCAAACCACCGGCCATGGCGGAGACTGCCTGTGGGGGGAACCGATGCACGCCCCTTTCCGAGCATGCACGCTCGTCTTCGCCGCTTTTCCCTCACCAAGGCCGTGCCGCTCACGATCAGCCGCGGCACCTCGCGTGGGGTGGAGCGTGTGCTGGTGGAGATTGAGCACGACGGCACCATCGGCCAGGGCGAGGCCGGCGGCTTCGACACCGGCCATCGACGGTTCAGCACCGATGACGTGGCGGCGGAACTGGACGCCCTGTTGCCGCGCCTGGAGAGCCCCGACGCCCTCGGCCGCCCCCGCGATCCGAGCGAGCTGCAGGCCCTTCAGCCCCTGCTCGCGGGGCTTTCGCCGCCGGCCCGCTGCGCCGTCGATCTGGCTCTGCACGACTGGTGGGGCCGCCGTCTGGGCGAGCCGCTCTGGCGCCTCTGGGGTCTCGATCGCCAGGCCTGTACCCCCACCAGCGTCACCCTGGGGCTGGGCACGGTGGAGCAGGTGCGCGCCCGGCTGGTGGGCTGGCAGGAGCGGCTCGGTGTCAGGCCGCGGCGGGTGAAGCTCAAGCTCGGCAGCCCTGATGGTGCCGACCACGACCGGGCCCTGGTGCAGGCGGTGGCCACCACTCTCACAGGGTTCCCCGGCGCCGAGCTGCAGGTGGATGCCAACGGCGGCTGGGACCTGCCCACGGCGCGCCAGCTGATTCCCTGGCTGGCGCAGCAGGGGGTGGTGCTGGTGGAGCAGCCGCTGCCCGCTCTGCAGGATCCGGAGGCCGATGCCGCCGCCTTCGCCGCTCTCGACCTGCACTGCCCGATCCCGCTCGTGGCCGACGAGAGCTGCTGGGATCTGCAGGACCTGCTGCGGCTGGCCCCCCATGTCGATGGGGTGAACCTGAAGCTGCTCAAGACGGGCGGGCTGTCGGAGGCCTGGCTGATGGCGCAGACCGCCCGACGCCTCGGCCTCGATCTGATGCTCGGCTGCTACTCGGACAGCGCCCTGCTCAACGGGGCCGCCGCCCAGCTGCTGCCGCTGGTGCGCTGGCCCGATCTGGACAGCCACCTCAACCTGGTGGACGCCCCCTTCAGCGAGCCGGAGCGGGATGGCGACATCCTGCGCCCCAGCTCCCGGCCGGGCCTGGGTCAGCCCCCCTCAGAGGGTGCCGTCCCCGATGGGACCGCCGCCGGCCCTTCCCCGCCGGAGCCGCCACGGTGCTGAGCGCCTCGGCCCGGGTGGTGCTGCTGCAGCACGATGGCCTCGACAATCTGTCCGGCAAGACGGGCCTGGCGCTGTTGCGCTACCGCAGCGGGCCGATCGTGGCGGTGATCGATCCGGCGCAGGCAGGTCTGCCGCTGGAGCAGGTCACCGGCATCCCCCGCGCCATTCCGGTGGTGGCCAGCCTGGCGGAGGCTCTCCCCTACGGCCCGGAGGTGGCCGTGGTGGGGCTGGCGCCTTCGGGCGGCCTGCTGCCGGAAGCACTGCGCCGCGATGTGGCCGCCGCCCTGCAGGCCGGTCTGCATGTGGCCAGCGGGCTGCACACTCGCCTGGCCGACGACCCCTCGCTGGCGGCCCTGCGCGGTCCCCAGCAGTGGATCTGGGACCTGCGGCAGGAGCCGCCAGGGCTGCAGGTGGCTGCGGCACGCTGCGCAGCCCTGCCCGGCCAGCGCCTGCTCGCTGTGGGCACCGACATGGCCGTGGGCAAGATGAGCGCCTGCCTGGAGCTGGTGGCCGCCGCCCGCCGCCAAGGCCTCGACTCCCGCTTCGTGGGCACCGGCCAGGCGGGCATCCTGATCAGCGGCGGCGGGGTGCCGCTCGATGCCGTGCGCGTGGATTACGCCGCCGGGGCCGTGGAGGGGGCGGTGCTAGAGGCCTGCCAGGCCGGTGGGGGCGGCGACCCGGCCGTGGCGGCCTGCAACGACGGCACCCTGGTGCTGGTGGAAGGCCAGGGCTCGCTCTGTCATCCGGGCTCCACCGCCACCCTGCCGCTGCTGCGCGGCAGCCAGCCCACCGGTCTGCTGTTGGTGCATCGCGCCGGTCAGCGGGCGATCTCGCGGCATCCGACCATCCCCATCCCCCCGCTGCCTCAGCTGATCGCGGCGGTGGAGCAGTTGGCGGCGCTGGGCCGTCCGGGCGGCCTGCCGCCGGTGCGGGTGCGGGCCGTAGCGCTCAACACGGCGCTGCTGGGGGAGGCGGAAGCGGCGGCGGCCTGCGCGGATGGGCAGAAAAAAACCGGACTCCCCTGCGGGGATCCGGTGAGGAGCCGCGCAGCAGCCGATCGACTGGTGGCGGCTTTGAGGGCGAGCGAGGGGACTTGAACCCCCGAATGGCGGCGCCACAAGCCGCTGCCTTAACCACTTGGCTACGCCCGCCGTGGTCTTTGCCAATGTATCAAGTAGCCCCGCCTGCTGCCCCTTGCCCGCCGCGCCCCCATCCGCCTCGCGCCTCTGGCCGCTGCTGGCCGGAGCGGCTGGCCTCGGAGGCACCGCCCTGGCCCTCCTGTTCACCAACCCTCCACCGAACGACTTCGAAAGCTTCGCCGGCGATCAGCTGGTGGAACTGGCGGTGGAGGAGGTCTGCGGCGCAGATGGGCTGCCGATGCCGTTGCGGCTTGTGGTGCAGAACTGCCCGGAGCTGATCCGCAGCCAGTCGCAGGTGCTTGGCGCCCTGGCCCGGCAGGGCACGACGCGGCACAACTTCGGCGTCTTCAGCCTGTACCAGACGGAGATCGGGGGCCAGGAGGTGTTGCCATTCCTGCGCATTCCCCGCTACCGGGTCATCACCCTGGCCGGCGCCGGGCACTTCGTGATCCTCTCCACCTCGAAGGACGGCAGAGAGGAGAACGACGCAGGCGCCACCAGCGACGCCAGACCGTGAGCGCCACACCCCTGCCGCCCCTGCGGCTGCCGCGCTGCCTTCTGGATCCAGGCGCCGTCCACCTGCCGGCAGCTGATGCCGAAGGCCTGGTAGCCGTCGAGCTGGAGCATGCCGAAGGGCGTTTCACCGCGATCAAGCCCTATCCAGCACAGGCCGAGGCACGGCTGCCGCTCGCCCTCACCCCCCTGCTGGAGCCCCACGCCCACCTCGACAAGGCCTTCAGCTGGGAGCGCCATCCCAACCGGACGGGAACGATGGCGGGCGCCCTGGCCGCCAACCAGCGCGAGCATCACGAACGCAGTGTGGAACAGGTGCACGCGCGCGCGGAGCGTGCCCTGGACCAAGGCTGGCGCTACGGCTTGCGGGCCATGCGAAGCCATGTCGACAGCCTCGGCCCAGGCGCCGAGGTGAGCTGGGAGGCCCTGCTCGATCTGCAGCAGGCGTGGGCGGAGCGGCTGCCGCTGCAACTGGTGGCGCTGGTGCCGGTGAGGCACTGGGCCACCGCGGCAGGCGAGCAACTGGCGCGTCAGTTGCTGGGCCGGCGGGGGGAGAGTGCAGCCGCGGCCGGCGGGGTGCTGCTGGGCGGCGTGCTGGGCGCCCCGTTCCCCCCCGACGGCGCCGATGGCGAAGGACTGCGGGCTCTGCTGCGCCTGGCCGATGGCCTGGGTTGCGGCGTGGACCTCCACATCGACGAAAGCGCCGATGGCGCTGGCGCTGGCGTGGCCCTGGCCGCCCGCCTCGTGATCGAGCTCCGTATCGGTGTGCCCGTGTGCTGCAGCCACAGCTGCAGCATGTCCCAGCTACCGGTGCGCCGCCTGCTGCCCCTCGCCGACGCCATGGCCGAGGCGGGGCTGGCGGTGGTGGCGCTGCCGACCACCAACCTCTGGTTGCTGGGGCACCGCGACGGCCACACCCCCGCCCAACGCCCGCTGGCACCGATCCGCCAGCTGCAGCGCGCCGGGGTGACGGTGGCGGTGGGGGGAGACAACGTGCAGGATCCCTGGTATCCGGGCGGAGACTTCGATCCCCTGGACCTGCTGCGCTTCTCCATGCCGGCCGCTCACCTGGCCCCATGGCAGCGCCAGGGCCTGATGCCCTTCACCACCGCCTCCAGCCGCCTGATGGGATTGGCCTGGGACGGGGTGGTGCGACCAGGGGCACCCGCTGATCTGCTCCTGCTGGGCGCCTCCAGCTGGAGCGACCTGCTGGCCCGGCCTGTACCGCGGCGGGTGCTGCGCGCGGGTCGCTGGTTGCCGGCCCCGTCGCCGTCGCCACTGCAGCAACTGCTCGAAGCGCTGCCAGCCTGAGAGCCTGAGAGCCTGCCAGCTTGAAACCACTGCCCCGTTCCCCGTGACCCGCTCCCCTGCCAGCGCACCGGTCGCGCTGCTCCCTGTCGCCCTGCCCGCCGGCCTGCCCACTCCCGTGAGCGCAGAGCGGATCGAAGCGGTGTCCCGGCAGCTCCGTGCCGCCGCCGGCCCCCCGGGCAGCGGCCCCGCTGCGGAGCTGGTGGGGCGAGGCAGCGAGCTTGAGAAACTCTCCCACGACTTCTTCACCTATTCGCCGGTACTCACGCCGCTGCTCAGCGGTCACCACGCCCAGCTGGTGGTGAAGGCCACGCAGCTGGGGCACGTGCAGCAGGTGGCGGCGGCCTGCGCCCAACAGCAGGTGCCGCTCACCGTGCGGGGCGCCGGCACCGGCAATTACGGCCAGTGCGTGCCGCTCGCCGGTGGCGTGGTGCTCGATCTCAGCGGCCTGCGACAGCTGCGGCAGTTCGATGCGGCCAGCGGCGTGCTCACGGCAGAGGCGGGCTGCCTGCTGGGCGACCTCGACCGTCAACTGGCGGCCCGGGGCCGCGCCCTGCGGCTCACCCCCAGCACCTCCCGCAGCGCCACGCTGGGGGGCTTCATCGCCGGGGGATCCGGAGGCATCGGTTCCCTGCGCTGGGGCTTCCTGCGGGATCCCGGCAACCTGCTGGGCCTGGAGATCGTGACGGTGGAGCCCGAGCCGCGGCTGCTGACGCTCGATGCCACCGGCAGCCGGCCGCTCAATCACGCCTACGGCACCAACGGCATCCTCACGGCGGTCACCGTGCCAACCGCCGCCGCCGAGACCTGGCAGCAGCTGGTGGTCGACTTTGCAGACTGGGACAGGGCGCTGGAGGCCGCCAGGCTGCTGCCCTGCGCTGCCCTGGTGCTGCAGGAACTCTGCCTGCTGGAGGCGCCCGCCGCCCGCCAGCTCCCCCTGCCCGGCGGCTGCCCGGCGGCCCGCGGCCACCGGCTGCTGCTGCTGGCCGCCCCCCATGCCCTGCCGGCCCTGATGCCGCTGCTGGATCAACTGGGCGGAGCCCTGGTGTGGCAAGCAGCGGAGGGGGAAAGCCGCGGGTTGCCCCTGCGCGAACTCACCTGGAACCACACCACCCTGCATCTGCGGGCGCAGGACAAGGGCTGGACCTATCTGCAGATGCTGTTGCCCCAGCCGGAAGGGCCGACGCTGGGCGCCTTGAAGCAGCGCTGGGGCGACGACCTGCTCTGGCACCTGGAGGGCGTGCGTCAGCAGGGCCAGCAACGTCTGGCGGCGATTCCTCTGGTGCGCTGGCGGGATCGGGCGGCGCTGCAGGCCTTGATGGAGCAGGCCAGGGACCTGGGCGCCCTGCTCTTCAACCCCCACAGCCTCACGGTGGAAGACGGCGGCTTGGGGGTGATCGATGCCGACCAGGTGGCCGCAAAGATGGCTTATGACCCAGCGGGGCTGCTCAACCCCGGCAAACTGCGCGGCTGGACCAGCTGCGGCTGATCACCCCGCCCACATTCAGACACGCGGACGCCCGGCCATCCCCGGCCAAACAGGGCGGGGCTGCCTGCGCTCAGCCGCACTCCAGGCTGGCCCGGGTGCTGATGCCGGTGAGCGGGTGGGTGCCGCTGGCCCGCTGGCAGAGAGCGCGCTGATCGGCGCGGTCCAGCAGGGCATCGGTGAAGTCGGCGTTCTCCACCTGCGCGCCGCTGAAGCTGCTGCCGGCGGCGATCACCCCGCGCAGCAGGGCACCGCGCAGATCGGTTTCACTGAAGTCAGCCCGGTCCATCAGCGCGTCGGAGAGATCGGCGCCACGGAAATCGGAGCGCGAAAACACTCCCTGCGTGAGGATCGAGCCGTGCAGATCGGCTCCAGAGAAATCGGCATCCCGCCCCAGCGCGCCGGCAAACGACGTGTTGGCGAGCTGCTGACCGCTGAAATCCACGCCGCTCTGGTTGGTGAGCGTGTAATCGACCCGGTCCTGAAACAGAGCGCGCTCCTGGAGGCCCACCCCGGCGGAGGTGTCGAGCGCCAGAGCCGGCAGCGGCCCGAGGCCTGCCCCCAGCAGCAGCGCCGCTACCAGCACGGCCAGTGCGGCCAAGCGCGTGTTCACGGCCAGGGCTGGGCGCACCGCCAGCCAGCGCCAGCCCGGCAGCGTGGCCGCTTCCACTGCCTCTTTACGCACCACCACCTCTCTATGCGTCATTCCCTCTTGATGCCTCACTGTCATCGCTCCAGCACGGACATGCCGTCCTCACTCTCCCCTGCTCCGGGGGCCAGGTCCAGCGTGCCAGCCGCCAGCAGGCTGCCCAGCAGGTAGAGCGAGCCCGCCACCACCACCGGCGGGGCCCCGGCAACGGTCTCCCAGACGGTGGACGCCGCCGCCAGTCCCTCTTCCAGGCTGGCGGCAGCCAGCAGGGCGCTGGCCCGCTCGGGGCAGGCGCTGCGCAGCTCGGCGGCGCTCCAGCAGGCGTGGCCGGGAACGGGCACCAGCCAGCAGCGATCCGCGGGGGCCAGCAGGGCGTGCACCATCTCCGGGCCCTGCTTGTTGGCCAGCATGCCCAGCACCCAGAGCCGGGGCGGCGCCGGCTTGCCCCTGCCGCCACCGTCAAGTTCGGCCCGCAGCGCCTGGGCCGCCGGCAGGTTGTGCGTCCCGTCCAGCAGCAGGGGCAGCTGGCCCCAGCGCGCCCGCTGCCGGCGGCCTGGCCAGCGGGCGGCGGCAAACCCCGCGCTGATCGCCCCATCGGGGAGGTGCCAGCCCTGGCGGCGCAGCACCTGGAGCATCTCCAGCGCCACCGCCGCATTGGTGCGCTGCATGTCGCCCGGCAGACCATGGCGCCAGCGCAGCCGACCCGCCACCAGCTCCTGCCCCTGTTGCTCCAGCGGTCTCACCCAGTGAAGTGGGCAGCCCTGCAGCTGCGCCCGCTGCGCCAGCACGGCCGCCACATCGGGCCGCTGGGGGCCAGACACGGCCGCAGCGGCCCCATGCAGCACGCCGGCTTTTTCAGCGGCGATCGCCGCCTCGCTGTCACCGAGGAATTCAGCGTGGTCGAGGCCGATGCTGGCGAATCCCAGCACGCGGCGATCAGGGTGGACCGTGGTGGCATCCAACCGTCCCCCCAACCCCACCTCCAGCACCACGATCTCCAGCCCGGCTTCGGCGAAGGCCACGAAAGCCGCCGCCGTCACCAGCTCGAACGGGGTGAGATCGTGACGGCACGCCAGCGGCTGCAGGGCCGTCAGCAGATGGCGCAGGTGGGCGGGAGCGATGGGACCGGCCCCCAGCTGGATCCGCTCGCACCAGCTCACCAGATGGGGCGAGGTGTAGAGCCCGCAGCGATGGCCGGCGGCCTGAAGCGCCGCATGGAGCAGCACACAGATCGAGCCCTTGCCGTTGGTGCCAGCCACCTGCACGGCGGCGAAGCGGCGTTCGGGATGGCCCAGCTCCGCCAGCGCCGCCCGCAGACGCACCAGGCCCAGGTCCACCCCGCGACGGCTGAACGGTTCGATCAGGTCAGCGAAGTCGTCGATGGGTGGGAACCGATGAGAAACCGAGGCGTTCGACAGCTTCAGGCGCCGGCCAACGCATCCAGCGTTTGCGCGAGGCGGCTGACCGCCAGGCGCAGGTGCTTGGGCCGGATCACCAGCGGCGGCACGAAGCGCACCACACGCGGGCCGGCGGGCACCACCAGCAGGCCGGCTTCGATCGCCCGCAGGGCAATCGCCGGCGCCGTGAGCTCGCTGTCGGCCTTGAGCACCAGACCCTGCAGCAGCCCCCAGCCGCGCACCCCCTCGAGCTGGTGGGGGCGCTGGTCCACCAGATCCCGCAACAGCGACTGCAGCACCATGCCCATGGCCGCCACATGCGGCACCAGGGTGCGCCGCTCCAGCTCCTGCACCACCGTGAGGGCGGCGCGGCAGGCAAAGGGATTGCCGCCGAAGGTGCTGGCGTGGTCGCCCGGGCGGAAGTGATCCACCGAGCACTTCACGGCCAGGGCTCCGATCGGGATGCCACCGCCGAGGCCCTTGGCGAAGGTGATCGCATCGGGCTCGACGCCGAGTTGCTCGTAGCCCCACAGCGCACCACTGCGGCCCACGCCGATCTGCACCTCATCGAAGATCAGCAGGATGCTGTGCCGGTCGCAGAGCTCCCGCAGGCGACGGAAGAAGGCGGGATCCCCAGGGTTCACCCCCCCTTCGCCCTGCAGCGGCTCGATCAGCACGGCGGCAACGCGGGGGCCGTCGGCCTCGCAGGCCGTCAGCAGCGCCTCGAACGCGGCGATGTCGTTGTAGGGGAAGAAGCGGAAGCCTTCCACCATGGGCTCGAAGCCGTGGTGGTACTTCGGCTGGCCGGTGGCGCTCACCGCCGCCAGGGTGCGGCCGTGGAAGCTGGCCTGGGCCGTGAGGATGATCGGCCGCTCGATGCCCCGCACGGTGTGGCCGTGTTTGCGGGCCAGCTTGATGGCCGCCTCATTGGCCTCGGCGCCGGAATTGCAGAAGAACACCCGATCGGTGCAGCTGCGGCTGGTGATCCAGGCGGCCAGCTCCTCCTGCTCGGGAATCCGGTAGAGGTTCGACACATGCTGCAGGCGGCCCAGTTGCCGTGACAGCGCCTTGCGCATCACACGGTCGCTGTGACCGAGGGTGCAGGTGGCGATGCCGGCGACACAGTCGAGGTAGCGGCGGCCGGCAGTGTCCTGCACCCAAACGCCCTTGCCCTTCGCCAACTCCAGGGGGAAGCGGGCGTACGTGTCCATCACCGGGTCGGGCACCAGCACCAGCGTGGGAGCGGGCCGCGGTGGAGCGGCGATCTCTACGGACATGGGGCTGAGGCTGGAGGGATGGGAGCGGTGGGACTCGAACCCACATGCCCGAAGGCGCTCGATTTTGAGTCGAGTCCGTCTACCAATTCCGGCACGCTCCCGCTCAACGACTGTAGGGGGAGGCGGGAATCAGCCCCTCGCCCGAGCAACGGGCAACCGCCCGAAGCTCCGCTCAGCCATTCACGCGGCGGATCGCCGCGCCGACGCTGTTGAGCTTCCCTTCCAGATCGGCGTAGCCGCGGTCGAGGAACTCCAGGCCCTGCACGCTGGTGGTGCCATCGGCGGCCAGACCCGCCAGCACCATCGCCGCCGAGGCGCGCAGATCGGTTCCCTGCACGGGAGCGCCGCTGAGCCGGGCCACCCCCTCCACGAACGCCGTATTGCCCTGCATGCGGATCGAAGCCCCCATGCGCTGCAGCTCAGCCACATGCTGCAGGCGGTTTTCAAAGATCGTCTCGACGACCATGCTCGTGCCCGAGGCCGTGGCCAACAGGCTCATGAATGGGGCCTGCAGGTCGGTGGGGAAACCAGGGAACGGCTGGGTGCGGAGGTCGAGGGCCTGAATCCGGTCGGCGCGGATGGTCATGCCGATCCCATCCGCTTCCAGCGAGCAGCCGGCTTCTTCGAGCTTGCTGATCACGGCACCGAGGTGGTCGGGGATCAGCGGGGCGACTCGCAGCTCGGAGCGCGTGATCGCCGCTGCCAGCAGAAAGGTGCCGGCCTCGATGCGATCGGGAATCACGGCGTAATCGGCGCCATGGAGCCGCTCGACCCCAACAATCGTGATCGTGGGGGTGCCAGCGCCGCGCACCTTGCCCCCCATGGCGATCAGCAGGCCGGCCAGGTCCACCACTTCAGGCTCGAGAGCGGCGTTGTGGATCACCGTTTCGCCTTCGGCCAGAGCCGCGGCCATCATCAACGTTTCGGTGGCGCCGACGCTGGGGCATTCCAGGTGGATGTGGCCGCCGTGGAGCCGATGGCTGCGGCCGGGCACCACGGCCGAGACCACACCGTGATCAATGGTGACCTGGGCGCCGAGCGCCTTGAGGCCCCGCACATGCTCAATGACCGGACGGGAACCGATCTGGCAGCCACCAGGAAGGGGAATCTTCGCCACACCCAGGCGAGCCAGCAGCGGGCCGATGCAGAAGAAGCTGGCCCGCAGGCTGTTGACCAGTTCGTAGGGGGCGGTGGAGTGGGTGAGATGGGCCCCATCAAGCTCGATCCAGTCGGGACCGCGCTTCACCTTCACGCCGAAGGCACCGAGGATCTCGCCCATCGCCGCGATGTCGGTGAGCGGAGGGATGTTCCGCAGGCGCAGGGGCTGGGTGCTCATCAGGCAGGCCGCCATCAGCACCAGCGCCGAGTTCTTGGCGCCGCTCACGCGCAGCTCGCCGGCCAGACGGTGTCCCCCCAGGATCTCCAGGCGGGGATTGACCATCAGCTGGGGAGCCACGGCGGCGGTCACGGTCATGGCTGATTACATAGCCGATGGTGCCGGCATCTTGACAATTCAGAGGCGCACCGTCTAGCCGTCCGCCCCCTGAACTGTCTTCCGGAGTACCCCGTGGCGTGACGCGGTAGCCGGTGGCCGGCCGTGCAGGCGATGATCTAGGGTTGCTCGGTCGCTGCGGCGGCACGCCAGCGGATGTGGCGGAATTGGTAGACGCGCTAGTTTCAGGTACTAGTGGCAGCAATGTCGTGGGAGTTCAAGTCTCCCCATCCGCATCATTTTTCAGCCCACTCCCTCTGTCCTGTAGGAACCTCCAATCCGGGTTCTCCTCCGTCGCGCTCCCGTTTCCATGATCGTCCTCAAGATCAGCAATTCCTCCGAGGTCGTGGCGGGGAAGATCGGGCGCTTTCTTGAACGCCTCACCCCTGGCGGTTTCGACGAAACCACCGTCGAGGACATTGTGCTGCAGAAGCTCGTTGAAAACCTCCGCGAGGAGGGCATCCGCGGCGAAGTGGCGGCGGTCAAAGGAATGGATCTTCATGCCACCGAACTGGTGATGAAGGATTCCATGCATGTCAGAAAACATCAGGTCTTCTGAACTCCCGCAGGCCGGCGGCCCCTGGCCAGCCCAAGAACTCCGGAAATCCGGTGACCCCAGTCAACCTGGTGAGCCACTGCAATCTGCGGAGCCAAGACAATCTGGCCAATCTGCCGAGCAGAGCCACTATGAGGCCACTGGCCAGCCCTCAGGGTCGCGGGAGCCAGCAACGTTCTTTCGTCCGCTGATCACCAGCCGGCGCAATCCAGTGGTGGGGCGCTTCCGCGCCTTGCATGAATCCCGTGGACGGCGCGAGCAGGGACGCGTGCTGCTGGAAGGCACCCACCTGATCGAGGAAGCCGCCCGACTTGGCCTGGCCGCGGGCGAACTGCTCGCCACACCCGCCTGGATCGAGGCCCATCAGGCCCTGCTGCACCAGCATCCGTCGATGGCGGCGGTGCTGCAGCCGGTGGATGAGGCGGTGCTGGCGGCCGCGGCCACCACCCAGCATCCCGATGGGGTGGTGCTGAGCCTGGCCCTGCCCCGTCCCGCCGCGCCCGCCAGGCCGGGGTTCGTGCTGGCCCTGGAGCAATTGCAGGATCCGGGCAACCTGGGCACCTTGATGCGCACGGCCCTGGCGGCCGGGGTCGAGGCGCTGTGGTTGGCCGGTGGCGCCGACCCCTGGCAGCCGAAAGTGGTGCGCGCCTCCGCCGGCGCGGCCCTCACCCTGCCGCTTGAGCGCCTCGAAGGCCTCGCCCTGCGCCTGCAGCAGGCCCGCGCGCAAGGGGCCCAGGTGGTGGCCACCACCGTGATGGCCCGCAGCGCACCCACCGCCTCTGAGGCCAGCGCCTCTGGGGCCGACACTGCCGCGATTCCCTATTGGCAGCTCGACTGGACGCTGCCAACCGTGCTGTTGCTGGGCAACGAAGGTGCAGGGCTGAGCGCCGACCTGCTCAGCTGTTGCAGCCACCGGGTCACGATTCCCCACAGCGCCGCCGTGGAATCCCTCAACGTGGCCGTGGCGGCCGGGCCCCTGTTGCTGGAACGCTGGCGCCAGCAACAGGAGAGAATGCCGGTCACTCCCTGAGACACGCCCCGGTGAGCGACAGCAGCGCCTCTTCCTTCGACTACGACGTGATCGTGATCGGCGCCGGCTACGGCGGCTTCGATGCGGCCAAGCATGCGGCCGACCATGGCCTGCGCACGGCGATCATCGAATCGCGTGACATGGGCGGCACCTGCGTGAACCGCGGCTGCGTGCCCTCCAAGGCGCTGCTGGCCGCCAGTGGCCGGGTGCGGGAGCTGGCTGATGCCAAGCACCTGCAAGGTTTCGGCATCCACGCCGCGCCGGTGCGCTTCGAGCGGCAGAAGATCGCCGATCACGCCAATCAGCTGGTGGCCACGATCCGCACCAATCTCACCAAGACCCTGGAGCGGTCGGGGGCCGTGATCCTGCGGGGCAAGGGGCGCCTCGACGGGCATCAGCGGGTGGCGGTGCGCCAGAGCAACGGGGTGGAGCAGGTCTTCACCGCCCGCGATGTGATCGTGGCTACCGGCTCGGATCCCTTCGTGCCGCCCGGAATCGAAACCGACGGACGCACGGTGTTCACCAGCGACGAAGCGATCAGCCTGGAGTGGCTGCCCCGCTGGATTGCCATCGTGGGCAGCGGATACATCGGCCTGGAATTCGCCGATGTGTACACGGCACTGGGTTGCGAGGTCACGATGATCGAGGCGCTCGATCGGGTGATGCCCACCTTTGATCCCGACATCGCCAAGATCGCCGCTCGCCACCTGATCGACGGCCGGGACATCGACACCCGCGCCGGTCTGCTGGCCCGCAAGGTGACCCCGGGGGCGCCGGTACGGATCGAACTGGCCGCCATGGCCACCAAGGAGCTGGTGGAGGTGCTGGAAGTGGATGCGGTGCTGGTGGCCACCGGGCGGGTGCCGGTGAGCAAGGATCTACACCTGGCCAGCGTGGGCGTGGAAACCAACCGCGGCTTCATTCCCGTGAACGACCAGCTCCAGGTGCTGGCGGGCGAGACGCCCGTGCCCCATCTCTGGGCCGTGGGCGACGTGACCGGAAAGATGATGCTGGCCCACACCGCCGCCGCCCAGGGCACCGTGGCCGTGGACAACATCCTTGGCCATGCGCGTGCGATCGACTACCGCTCGATCCCGGCCGCCACCTTCACCCATCCCGAGATCAGCTCGGTGGGCCTGAGCGAAGCCGACGCCAAGGCGCTGGCGGCGGCCGAGGGGTTTGAGCTAGGCAGCGTGCGCAGTTACTTCAAGGCCAACTCCAAGGCGCTGGCGGAACTGGAAAGCGATGGGCTGATGAAGTTGCTGTTCCGCAAGGACACCGGCGAGGTGCTGGGCGCCCACATCTATGGATTGCACGCCGCCGACCTGATTCAGGAGGTCGCCAACGCCGTGGCCCGCCGCCAGCGGGTGGGGGACCTCGCCACGGAAGTGCACACCCACCCCACCCTCAGTGAAGTGGTGGAGGTGGCCTACAAGCAGGCGGCCATGGCCGTGGCCTGATGAGGCCTGGCCCACTCACGGGCCGTCTCGGTGCCCGCCCTTACGATCGGCTCCTGTTGCCCTGAGGCTTTGGAGATTCGTCGCCGTCCACCCAATCCGCCGGTGAAGGTGGCCAATCTTCAGTTCGGCATTTCCCATCCCGAGCAGGAGCCCCAGCACATCCTCGAGCGGATCGTCTGGGAGAAAGATCGCGAGGTGGCCGCCGCCAGGGAGCGGGTGCCGCTGGAAACGCTGCAGCGCCAACTGCGCGACCTGCCCCCCACCCGTGATTTCGTCGCCGCGCTGCGGGCGAGCTGCCGCAAGCCCGCGGTGATCGCCGAGATCAAGAAAGCCAGCCCCAGCAAAGGCGTGATCCGCGCCGATTTCGATCCGGTGGCCATTGCCAGGGGCTATGCGGCCGGTGGCGCCAGCTGCCTGTCGGTGCTCACCGACAAGAGATTTTTCCAGGGCGGCTTCGAGGTGCTGGTTGAGGTGCGCCAGGTGGTGGATCTGCCCCTGCTCTGCAAGGACTTCATCCTTTCCCCCTACCAGCTGCACCAGGCACGCGCCGCCGGCGCCGATGCGGCCCTGCTGATCGCGGCGATTCTCACCGACCAGGACGTGGTTTACCTGATGAAGGTGGCCCGTGCCCTGGGGCTGGCCGTGCTGGTGGAGGTGCATGACGCCGACGAGCTGGAGCGGATGCTGCGCCTGCCCGTCTGGTCGGAGCCAATCACGGCGGCTCACACCCTGATCGGCATCAACAACCGCGACCTCACCAGCTTCCACACCGATCTCGCCACCACCGAGCAACTGATGGTCCGTTTCGGCGATCAGGTGCGGCAGCGGGGAGCACTGCTGGTGAGCGAATCGGGGCTGTTCAGCCGCGACGACCTCGACCGGGTGCAGAGCGCCGGCGCCGATGCGGTGCTGGTGGGGGAAGCGCTGATGCGCCAGCCGGATGTGACCGCCGCCTTGGAGCAGCTGATCAGCGGCTGAGGGCGGCTGGCCGCGCCGGCTGAGGCTGAGCCGTCGTCTGCGACGGCTCAGTGCAGTCCTGGCGGAACTGTGAGAGTGCAAGCCAGAGCTCGACCATGAAAAAACCCCGCCGAGGGCGGGGTGTGGTGAACCAAAGCTGGATGGGGAGGATCCCGAGGATCACACCTTGCGGGAGTAGTACTCCACCACCAGCAGTTCGTTGATCTCCAGCGCCACCCATTCACGCTCAATGCGGCCGTTGACCTTGGCCGAGAGCTTGGATTTGTCGAGCTCGAGGTTGGGGGGGATGTTGGAGAGGCCTGGGAACTCCAGGTTGCCTTCAGCCAGCTGCTTGCTGGCCTTGCGCTGACGCACGATGATCACATCACCGGCTCGGCACTGATAGCTGGGGATGTCAACGACGCGGCCATTCACGGTGATGTGGCCGTGGTTCACCAGCTGGCGGGCGCCGGGCACGGTGGGGCCGAAGCCGAGACGGAAGCAGACGTTGTCGAGACGGTTCTCGAGCAGTTTGAGCAGGTTGGTTCCGGTGGAACCTTCCTGGGCGCGCGCTTTCTTCACGTAGCGCACGAGCTGGCGCTCGGAGATGCCGTAGTTGAAGCGAAGCTTCTGCTTCTCTTCCAGGCGGATGGCGTATTCGGAGCGCTTGCGACGGGCTTGGCCGTGCTGACCGGGGGGATAAGCCCGCTTGGCGGACTTACGGGTGAGACCGGGGAGGTCTCCCAAGCGCCGCGTGATCCTCAGGCGAGGGCCGCGGTATCGGGACATCGGGGAAAGCTGTTCAAAGGGATGGACCGGCGCCGCCGTTGACCTGGGAGCATGCTGGAGGTTTCCCTCGGCAGCTCCCGGCAGTGGAACGCCATCCCATCACTCTATCTTTCGGGGCCAACGCCCTCTCCGCCCTGGTCGCGAGGGTGCTTATGGGCCTGATCCAGGCCTACCGGCAGTGGCTGTCTCCCCTGCTGGGGCCCCGCTGCCGCTTCATCCCCAGCTGCAGCGCCTATGGCCTGGAGGCCATCCAACGCCATGGCCCCTGGCGGGGTGGTTGGCTCACGGCCCGCCGCCTGCTGCGCTGTCACCCCTTCACCCCGTGCGGCTGCGATCCGGTTCCCGATTGAAGCTCTCCCCCCACACCCTCCCTTGCTGATGACCGCCACGGCCGGCCTGCCCCCTCTGACGCTCTACCGGCGCGACGGCTGTTGCCTCTGCGACGGGCTGGAGCAACGGCTGCGGGCGCTTGAACCCCGTCCCGACCTGGTGCTGGTGGATGTGGCGAGCGACCCCGCGCTCGAGGCCCGTTACGGGCTGGAGATTCCGGTGCTGGCTGTGCGGCGCGCTGATCAGCTGCAGGAATTGCCGCGGGCATCGCCGCGGCTCAGCGGGGCCGCCCTCGACCGCTGGCTGAGGAAGTGTCTGGCAGCGCTATCGGACGCCCCGGAATCCGCCTAAAACCCTGCGAACCCCGATCCCACGGCAGCGGCTGCCCCCCATCCCCATGACCCAGCCTCTCCATTCCCTCCTGCACCAGAGCGGTCTGGAGGTGCCCCGCACCCTGGGGGATGAGACCGTCACCGGCGTGAGCTGCGATTCCCGCCATGTGGGCGCCGGCACGCTGTTCGTGGGGGTGCCCGGTGGTCAGGTGGACGGCGGCGTGTTCTGGCCCAAGGCGCTGAGCAATGGCGCGGTGGCTGCGGTGATCGGCACGGCGGCCGCCGCCCAGTGCCCGCCCTCCGCCACCGACCCAGTGCTGGTGGTGCAGGGACCGCTGGCGGAAATCGCCGGACGGCTGGCCGCGGCCTTCTGGGGGGAACCCAGCCAGCAGCTGGCCCTGATCGGCGTCACCGGCACCAACGGCAAAACCACCACCACCCATCTGATCGAACATCTGGCAGCCGCCTGCGGCCAGCCGGTCGCCCTGTTCGGCACGCTCAGCAACCGCTGGCCCGGACACAGCGCCACCGCCTCGCACACCACCGCCTTCGCCGACGAGCTGCAGCGGCAACTGGCCGAGGCGGTGGCCGCAGGCGCCCGGGTCGGGGCGATGGAGGTGAGCTCCCATGCCCTTGATCAAGCGCGGGTGGCGGGCTGCCGCTTCGCCGGTGCCGTGTTCACCAACCTCACCCAGGACCACCTCGACTACCACCCGTCGATGCAGGCCTACTTCGAGGCCAAGGCGCTGCTGTTCGCCTCCGAGCGGCTGGCAGGGGGCGCCGTGGTGAACATCGACGACCCGTGGGGCGCGCAGCTGGCGGAGCGCCTGACGGACACCCTCGGCGCGCGACTCTGGCGCTGCTCCCTGGCGACACCGGCCGAAGCGCCGGCGGGGGCGGGCGTGGCGGAGCTGGGTGTGCGTGATCTGGTGGTCGGGGCCGATGGCGTCAGCGGCATCCTGGTGAGCCCGCTGGGCTCAGGGCCGTTCTGCTCGCCGCTGGTGGGGCGCTTCAACCTGATGAACCTGCTGGAGGCGGTGGGCGCCCTGCTGCAGCAGGGGCTGGAGCTGGCCCCGCTGCTGGCGGCGATCGACAGCTTCCGCGGGGTGCCCGGTCGCATGGAGCGGGTGGTGCTGGCTGATGGTGCCGGCACTGACCTGCCGGCGGTGCTGGTGGACTACGCCCACACCCCCGATGGGCTGGAGAACGCCCTGGCCGCCTGCCGGCCCTTCTGCTCCGGCCGGCTGATCTGCGTGTTCGGCTGCGGCGGTGACCGTGACCGCGGCAAGCGGCCCCAGATGGCGGCGATCGCCGCCCGGCTGGCGGATCGGGTGGTGGTCACCTCCGACAATCCGCGCACGGAAGACCCCCAGCGCATCCTCGACGACGTGGTGGCCGGCATTCCCGCCGGCACCGACCTGGTGGTGGAGGGAGACCGGGCCACCGCCATCGCCCTCGGCATCGCCAGCGCCGCGCCCGGCGATCTGGTGCTGATCGCCGGCAAGGGCCATGAGGACTATCAGATTCTTGGCACCACCAAGATCCACTTCGACGACCGGGAAGAAGCGCAGAAAGCGCTGCAGCTCAGAACCGCCTGAGGAGCGAGCGACCTTGCCAGGGGCCGGCAGCCACGCTGGCTGCCCCCCCTGAAAACTGTGCGTCTGAACACACAAACGGCCGAAAACAAGCATCAGGCGGTGAGAAGATCAACCCCGATACCCGCCGCCTGACCCGCATGGCCTCCAGTGTTCCACTGGCGAAGAAGTTCTTCGCTGAACTGATCGGCACCTTCTGGCTGGTGCTCGGAGGCTGTGGCAGCGCCGTGCTGGCAGCGGTGTTCCCCTACGACAACCCCGCCGCCAACCCGCTGGGCCTGGGCTTCCTCGGCGTCTCTCTCGCCTTCGGTCTGACCCTGCTGACCATGGTCTACACCTTCGGGCACATCTCCGGCTGTCACATCAACCCAGCCGTGAGCTTCGGGCTGTGGGCCGGCGGTAAGTTTCCCGGCTCCCAGCTGCTGCCCTATGTGATCGCCCAGGTGCTCGGCGGCGTGATCGCTGGCGGTGTGATCCTGCTCGTCGCCAGCGGCAGGGAGGGCTTCGCCCTCACCGGTGGCAATCCGCTGGCCACCAACGGCTGGGGAGCCCACTCTCCTGGCGGCTACGGCTTCCTGGCCGCGCTGGTGATCGAGGTGATCCTCACGTTCGTGTTCCTGCTGGTGATCATGGGCGCCACCGACCGCCTGGCTCCCGGCGGCTTTGCAGGAGTGCCGATCGGCCTCAGCCTCACCCTCATTCACCTGATCAGCATCCCTGTCACCAACACCTCCGTGAACCCCGCCCGCAGCACCGCCGTGGCGGTGTGGGTCGGCGGCGATGCCATGGCGCAGTTGTGGCTGTTCTGGGTGGCACCGATCGCCGGCGCCCTGCTGGCGGGCTGGGTTCACCGCAACCTGATGGCCTCCGACACGGTCGGCTGAACGCTCCTGGCTCACCGTCGGCGGAACCCTCCTGGGTCACCGCCGGCGCCGGCGCCTCACACCAGCTGACACAGGGCGTCGAGCAGCCGTTCCACTTCGGCTGCGCTGGTAGTCACATGGGTGCAGGCACGCAGACAGGACGGGTCGTCGAGGCTGCGCAGCCAAAGTCCCTGCTTCCCCAGAGTCTCCACCACCGCCTGGGGGTTCTGACCGGCCACGGTGAAACTCACAAGGCCAGCGGGTGGCGCCGCGCTCAGCAGCGGCGTGATCCCATCAATCGCCTGCAGCCCCTGCCACAGCTGGCTGCTGCGCTCCTGGATCAGTGAAAGCCGCTGCTCGCACGAACCCAGCGACTCCAGCAACGCCAGCGAGGTGTGCAACCCGGCCAGCAGCGGCGTGCAGGAGGTGGCCACCTCGAAGCGCCGGCTGTCTGTGTGCCAGGTGCTGCCCCGGTTGGCTTCGTTCGCGAGGCTGCGCCAGCCCCCCAACGTGGGCTGCGAGTCCACCAGCAGCCGTGCCGACAGCGCCACCCCACCCAGCCCTTCAGGGCCGCAGCACCACTTGTGGCCGGTGAAGGCGTAGATGTCGGCCTGGCTGGCGGCTTCAGCCACGGGCAGGCTTCCCACCGACTGGGCCGCATCCACCAGCAACCATGGCTGGCGCCCATGCTCCCGCAGCCGCGCGGCCACAGCCGCGATCGGCATCACCAGACCGGTGTTCCACAGCAGGTGGGAGAGCACCACCAGGCGGGTGCGCGGCGTCAGTGCGGCTTCGAGGGCCGCCAGCACAGCGTCATCCACCGCAGCGGCGGAATCGCCGCGGATCTCCTTCACCGCCAGGGTGTCGAGGCTGAGGCCCTCGCGGCGCGCCAGCTCGCGGCAGGCCGCCACGATGCCAGGGTGCTCGCAATCACTGATCAGCATGGCGTCGCCGTGCTGCAAGGGGAGCCCCCAGAGCGGCAGCACACAGCCACTCGTCACGTTCTCGGTAAGCGCCAACCGATCGGGAGGCACGCCGCAACCGGCCGCCAGAACCCCGCGCAGGCTGCTCAGTTGCGCTGACAGCCATGGCCAGACGTCTGTCGTGAACGGGCCCAGCTCCTGCAGCCGCTGCCAGCTGGCGGTGATCGCCGCGAGCGAGGGCGTCGGCAGCGGGCCCTGGCCGCCGTAGTTGAAGTAGGTCTTGTTGGCCAACGCCGGCATCAGATTTCTGAGCTGGTCTGGACTTAGCGACTCTTGACGTAGCCCAAAATGTGGCCCAAGCTCGGTGCTCAAGGAGGTTCTCGACGTGGTGTTCAGGAAGCATGCCAGCTACATCCGCCAGGGACGCGCGGGCTACCAGCTACAGAGGGGGGTCCCCAAAGCGCTACAGGAGCACATAGGTCGAACTCAATGGAAGGAACCAGGCGGCAAGACCCTCAGGGAGGCTCAAGCGCGAGTTTCGGGTTTTTTGGATCGAACAGACAGGGCTATCGCGGAAGCGAAAGGAGTGGTCAAGTATTCAACCGATGAGGTGATCGACCTAATCCCAAAAGCATTTAAGCTCACAACTTCAGAAGATGTCGAAGACCTAGTGGTTGGGATTGAAATACTTAAAGTCGAGGGGGGCTTGACTCGCGATCAGGCTGACCGGGCAATACGCATTGCCAGAGGACAGGAAGAGCCTCGAAAGTTTCTCACTGCACGAGAGTTGATCGAACAGGCCACACGCTTCAAGAGTCCAGCAGCTCGCACCAAGGAAGGCTGGGAGAAGGCCCTTTTTCGCTTTTTGGATTTCGCACAAGTCGCTTACCCAACGGAAGCAACAAGAGAACATGCTGTGGCCTTCCGTACTCACTTGCTTGAAAAGCTCGCACCTTCCACGACCTCGGTTACGCTCTCTTATCTAGCTGGTTTGTGGTCAATGTTATTAGAAATAGACCCTAATCATGAGCACATTTTCAAAGGTCTCACCAAGAGCATAAAGACAAGAAAGACGACAGGCTTAAAGCATATAGATGATCTAGAGCTGGTTTCACATCCACATGCCTGGAACAGTACCTCAAAATACCTCCCCATTTTTTGGATTCTGTATTTCACAGGCTGCCGCCTTGCTGAGGTTTGCGGGCTGAGAGCAAGTGACATAATGGATGATCGAATCCGAATCAGAAGCCATGAGAAACGTCCAATCAAGACATCTGCATCTGCAAGAGACATCCCGATCCACCCAGACCTCTTCGAGGTTCTTCAACCACTTAGGAGGCAACCGGGTTTAATCTGGTCAAACCTGCAGGACGGTAATCGATGGGGGCACAACCTTCCAAAGCCCTGCAAACAGATCACAGGCACCAACCCGCATGGCCTTCGCCACCGAGCAGCCTCGAAACTGAGGCTAGCAGGCATGAATGAAGCTGTTATAGGAAGGCTACTGGGTCACACGACAAACACAGTGACCGGAGGATATGGCTCCATTCCTTGGGAGATGCTTGTGGATGCTGTGAATTGCCTAGGCGATGATCGTGATCATGGAGACAGGATCACTTCCACATCTGCCTGACGGGAGATCGAGGATTAACGCAGAGAGGGTGATATTGCCCAGGTATTTGCCGGGTCTCTGCATGCAGTTCTATACGAACCAGCTGATGTACCGTGTCCGGCAGTACGACTTCAGCGGTAGTTCTCGGATCGAAAGGCGAATTTAGAACATCTGAAAACCATTGCCACCTCAGGCCTTTATCGAGTGTATAGCCTCTGACTCTAGTGCAGCCGCTAGTGTCTGCAGAACGGGGACGGGCCGAAGGAGAAGTCATTCCGCAGCGAGGGGTGCTGGGGCAGCTGCAGGATCAAGCAGCCGCCTTCCCACAGGGCCAGCAAATCGGCCAGGAACAGATCAGCCCTAGGTCCGTGGCCTGAACGTCCACATCGGTGAGAACCCGACCAAGCGAATCCGGCAGCACCTGCCAGACCAGCCGCGACAGCATGCCGGCGTAGGTGCACAGGGCAGCGCGGAAGAAGCACTTCGGCCGGGCTAATTCCAACCTGTGTTGATAACAGTTCTCCGGCTCCCCCACACCCCGGGGCAGATACACCTGCCGTCGGATGGTTCCATCGGGCAGTTCCAGCAGGATCCAGCAGTCGTACACCAGTTGCAGGCGTTTCCCGGCGTGAATAGCACGGAGAACGCGCAGTTGGAGGCACGGAAGCTTTCCGACTGTCAAAGAACTGATCACCAGGATTGAGCAGTTCGTGGCGGCGTACAACGGACCAAGGCCCCGTTCAGCTGGACCGCCACAGCGGATGTAATCCTTGAGAAGATCCAGCGACTTTGCTCGCAAATCACCGGGATGGGACACCACAGGACCTGCAGGAACTGCTGGAGCCCCCTGAGCCTGGTATGTGTGGCGTGGCATTAGCAGGGCGCACTGCGAACCAACCGGGTGGACGACTTGGTCCTGGGGATTGCGTACTTCACCAATCGACTCAACCTGAGCCAGTTCGAGGCGTCGAAGAGCATCAGCCGGGAGGCCTACGTCCGCATGATCGACCACGTGGAGGCGGGGATCCCACCAGGCTCGCGGACGAGCTGGTGCTGGGGGACACCCGGGAGCAGCTGGAGGAGCGGGGCAAGGCGGGAAGAGCAGGCGCAAAATCGGCCGGCCGGGGGGAGGGACATGTGTCCAAGCAGCACCGGAAGCTCACAAGAGCCGCCCAGAAGCGCCAGGGAAGGGCCTCCAGGGCATCGCGTGCGTGCAACCAGCAGCCCTAGAGGGGGCTTTCCGGGCCTCGCAGGGGCATGTGCCAGAAACTCGCACAGCCTCCAAGCGAGTCTCACGGGTCTACCACCACGAGACCACTCGACTCGGCAGAAGGGTCGCTTTACTCCTTTCGACCACCCAGAGCCTTGTCGACGCCAAGCCAGTCAGGCCAAGGGTTTTCAGAACTTTCCAGTGGCTTGGCGAAAAGAGGGACAAGGCGAAACTGCCGCCCACCTGGTTTCAAGGGATGGATGACGAGCGACCCATTTCCAACAGACCAGCCTTCCCTGAAGAGCTCACATACAGATGCGGGAGATTTTGGCAGAAAAATGCGAATGGTCTACGTCTACTGCCGTTCGTCTCGATCTCCCCCATGGGGTGGGCGGCCTTGGAAATGAGTCGAGATTTGACCCGATTGCGGCCGCACGGTCCGTATCCAAAAGGCCCCCTGCCCAATCCTTGGTGCGCTGTTATCCCAAGCTCTGCCAGCAAGTCAACCGATTGCTTCCAGCACCTCAGCCTCGGAGGCATCCAGGTACTCGCCCAGGCTGCCAAGGGACTTGTGCCCCGTCACCCTCTGCACCACATGAAGAGGAACGCCCCGACGCACCGCCGACTGCGCCAGCGAACGGCGGAAGCTGTGGGTGCTTACTCCCTGGAGACCCAGTGCTGAGCAAATTGAGCGAAGCGCCTTGTCTGCTGCCTGCCGGGTCATCGGCTGGGTTGTGCTGCCCATCGCCGGGAACAGCCGTTCGCTCGGGGCAGGCTGGTGACCGTGCTCATCCGTCCAGGCGATCCGGTAGGCAGCGAGTGCCTCGGCTAGCCGGGGGGAAGTCGGCACCTGTCTGGTGGTCTTCGTCTTCGTGGTGGCGCGGCGGAAGCAGACGACGCCGTTCAGATCCGCCCAGGTCAAAGCCAGGGCCTCACTGATCCGGGCAGCGGTCCAGCGTTGGATAGACCAGAGGGCAGCGTATCGGGGTGAAGGGGCGGCCTTGATCAGGGCGTCGAGTTGCTCATCACTGAGGGCGGCGGCTTTGCCGTTGCGATCGACCTTCAGGAGCGCCTCCCAGACCCTCCGACCCTAGTTGCTGTTCTCGTATAAGAGCAACCTCTAGTGGTGGGATGGGTTTCTGCCGCAATGGCTCAGGGACCGTGAACCAGCCGCCCTATTGCGTCTCAACTGGGCGCAACTACTGAGAATCAACCGAGGTCGCTCTCATCGCCATGGGCCATACACGTAACTGGATCTCCTATGCGCATGAGGCTGTTCCATGGACTGAACCAGCCAAAGCAGTCGAGCTTCACCTAAAGAATAGATATGGATTCTGCCAGTGCCCCTTTACCTAGTCTGCAACGCTTTCACAAGCCACGCAAAGAGACAAGAGACGAAGTAGGTGTAAGCACAGAAGGTGGAGGCCTGCTGCACCTAGCCTTTGGCAGATGTTGCATACTCATCCCCAATGGAGGAAAGTGATTGTGAAGACTTCCTCATCACAGACGGAGGTCGATCCTTGGAAAAAGTCACTGATGTTCGCCACCTTTCGGACTATCTCAAGCCAGACAAGGAGGGCAACACCCTCATCAGGAAAGAGTTGCCGAGAGTAAAAGCCGCTCTTAAGAAGATTCCAGATGGAACTCTTGAGCAGGTGACAGTTTCAAATCGATGGAAAAACCACTATGACACCACAACCCACCCAGCCAGGCGTGGAAGGAGAAACAAAGAACGGATAGGAGGCTATGGGAAAAAACGATCAGAAGAAGTGAAGATTGGCCTCCACAACCAAGAACTGAACATGATCAAAGCACTGGCGACCAAGTTTGGCTGCTCGGAAGCAGAGGCGATAAGGATTGCCATCCATGAGACACAAGCCCGCATGAGAGAAGGCAAGCTCCAGAAGCTATACAGTGACCCCCACTCAACCCTGCTAACAGCATCGGAATCCAAAGTTCTCTGGGTTAGGGATCAGATCGAAGCAGGAGACTGGCGAGAACCGAGTAGATGGAGGAAGGACAGGCAAGAAGAAGAGGACCGTTTCCTGAGTCAGCGGTGGGGGTGGGAGCTCTGAACAAGACACCCCTGTTGAAACAAGGGCCAGATGAACCAAGAACTACTCGGGCGCAGCGGGTTTGAGAGGGAGGCAAGAGAGGTTGCCACCCTAAGGGGAACAGTGCCCAGAGGAAGGCGAGCCGGCCAAAGGAGGGGCCTAAGTCGCCCTTGTCAGGTTTCCAAACCTCTGTTGCAGGCCCATCGACAGGACCTAATTCAACGACCACCGACTCCGAAGGAACCAACCCTTTAGCCAACCTCTGTCAGAGGCATCAAGATCCGAATCGGCAAGGCTGGTTCATCTCCAGTTTCACGGATCTCCTCATACGGGGCCCAACGATCCAAATCATCAACACGACAACTTAGTTTCTCCCCGGAATGTGGACGCCGGAAAAAGATCGCACTGATTACCAGTGGTTTCACCTAATCGGTGAAGGGGGTTCGGCTGGTCACCGGCCCCTTTTTCTTTGATCTGCCACTTCTAAGCCGCGAGATCGGGACTAGCGGCCACGCATCACGACCATCAATACGAAGCTGCACAGCGTGATGCCTGGGGTCGAACCCCTCTGCCTTCGATTCGCCCAACTCTCAGTAGCTGGGTGAACCACGACCGAAGCCAAGTGCCTATTCTATTTTCCTCTCAGCCTAGTGTAAAGAACAAGCCGGAGAAAGCCCCCGGCGCCCTCTTGGCTCAAGGTTGGCAGCCATCTTCAGAAGGAGCCAGCTTCCCTGACCTGCTGAGATGCCTCGAGAGCGGCCATGCCGTAGTCACAAGCCACCTGGATCTCGGCAAGCGTAAAACGGAGAACTGGAGGGGCAGCCAGCTGGTCTTCCTGGACTACGACAACCCACCCAACCTAACCTGGGACCAGGCAAAGGAGCACCCCTTCTTTCGTGAACATGCCATCTTCGGCTATACCACCCCCAGTCATAAAAAGCCGTGGAAAGGTGATTGGTTCCGAATTGTCGGACAGTTCCCCGAGGCCATCAGCGACCTGGACCAATACAAGCGGCTGAGGAAGGAGCTTCAGCCTCTCTTGCCTGCTGAGGATGACCCAGCGTGCCACAATCCCGTGCAGCCGATCTACGGCAACAGCGAAGGTGAATTCCACTGGTTCGATCTTAACCAAGGGAACACGTTTCCGATGGTGGAAACAGTGAACACCACCCAACGAGTTCTCACAGCTGCTGGGCCCTGGACTGCTAATGACAGACAGAAGGCCCTACTTTGCCTAAAGTCTCTGCCTACTCGTCAGATCGGGTGTAACACCTACCAAGTGGCGTTCAAGGCTCTGTGCGCTTTGGTCCACGAGTTCGGACCAGAGGAAGCGGAGCTAATCATTGATGAGGCCGATTGGCGCGGCGAATGGGATGAGGAGGGCGGCGGGTTAACCGCCAAGCTCCACGAGATCGCAACGTCGAGATCTGAAGGAGGTCTTCGTCTTGGCAGCCTGATCCGAATGACCCAAGAGCACCTTGGCACACAGATCGATGAGCTCCAGAAACAATCACGACCCACACCCACTCTAACTATGAGTATCGAGACCGACTTCCAATTAGAAACAGCGCGACGAGCTCAGATTGACAAAGCCCAGAGGCAAAAGGAGGAGCTCACCGCATCGATGGGAAAGATCAGCCACCAGCTGACGCCTGTCGAGGTTCTCAGGTCAGTTTCCAAGCACCTCCCGAATGTTCGCCTCAATATTCGAGATGGTTCGATCCTGAGCGATGCGGGGCTAATTTCTGCCAACCAAGTCAAGTACCTCTACCTGAAGTTCTCGACCGATGAGGAGCGGTGGCCCAAGGAAGGCACGACTGACGCGGTCTACTTCTTGGCACACGAGCACGCATTCGACCCTGTGGAGGAATACCTGAACAAGGTCCTGAAGGACGTGGAGCCGCTACCAAGTGAGCAGTGGAGCCACCTTGACCAACACCTCCTTGGCATTGAAGACCCCATCGCTGCGAGGTTCCTGCCGCGTTACTTGGTTGGCGCCGTTGCTCGGGTGTTCGAGCCTGGTTGCGATGTACGGCAGACACCCGTGTTGATTGGCCCGCAATGGAGAGGCAAGACTGCTCTAGGGCGAATCCTGTTCGGCAAGGACCTCTTTGTTGAGGGGATCGGGAAGCTCGACCGTGATGCCCTGATGAAGTCACACACAGCTTGGGGCGTGGAGCTGGCAGAACTGGATGGGGTCTCCCGACGCTCAGATCAGGAGAAACTGAAGGCCTTTCTCTCAGAGTGCTCGGACGTGTTCCGAGCTCCGTACGAGCCCAAAGATGAGCGCCACGATCGTCGCTTCGTGTTCTGGGCAACGTCGAATGCTCCACCACTACAGGACCCCACAGGCTCCACCAGGTTCGTGTGCATCTCCCTTCCCGATGCAATGCTGCCCCTTGAATGGGTGGAGGAGCATCGGGACGCCATCTGGGCAAGAGCGGCGCAGCAATACTTGGATGGCTTCGAGTGGAGGCGGGTGGATGAAGAAGAGCGCCAGTTGATTGCCTCCCGCAACGACGAGCACCGGGCCGACGACCCCTGGGTTGAGATCCTGGAGACGTTCTTTGCGGGTCGCTCCTCTGGCTGCGACTGGGAGGGAAGCTTCTTACCGGTCACGGCCAACGATCTCTTCAAGCACCTGGAGATACCCATCGAGCGGCGCAATAATCCTCTCTGCCGTCGCTTGATGCAGGCTGCTGCCGTGTGCGGCTGGGTGAAGGAACGGAGACAGGTGGAGGGAGTCAGGAAGGAGGGGTACTGGCCGAAGGAGATGTAAATCCGCAGCGAGGGGTGCTGGGGCCTGCTGCCATAGCGGTGGCACCCCTCTGCCACCCCTCTGCCACCCCTGTGACACATCGACAGATCCCTCTCGTTGCAGGGGGTTTGGCCCTCCTGCCACCCCTGCCACCCCTGCCACCCCTACTTAAGAAGAGTAAAAGAAGAGTAGATGGGATGGACCCCCAGCCACGAGGGGGCGAAGGGAGGACAAGCGTGGAGCCATTTCGGGGTGGCAGGGGTGGCAGCGCCTGAGATCCATTGCCCTGCAGTGGCTCTGCCGGATCGGGTCGGGGTGGCAGAGGGGTGGCAGAAACCCCCTGTGGCCTGGCAGTGCCGACCCGCGTGCCACAAACCGCATGATTCGCCACAACTTTGAGACCCTTCTGCTGGAGCGCAGCCATGTCAACCGCACAATCCAGGAGCTGCTGGAGCACAGCGACGTCAAGACGACCATGATCTACACGCACGTCCTCAATCGAGGGCCTGCGGGAGTGCAGAGCCAGGCGGTTCCTCTGTGAGCAATCGGAAGGATAGGCTGGCAGTGTTATGCAGGTATCCTCGGCTACACCTTTGAAGCCAAGGCCTGCAGCTGAAGGCAGCTGGGAGATTGGAGTACTTTGAGCAGGAGTGATGGGCTGAATGGGTCAAATGACTCGGCAGGATGGGCGTACCGTCGAAATAGAGTTGGGATGACCCTATGTACGATGGGCTTATATAAGCACTAGAGGAAGCGATGCAAACTGAGAAGCCCGTGAAGAAGACACCTTCCGGCCTGGCTCTACGTTTTGTTGCTGGAGCAGGCATGGGCGCTTTGATTACCGCTGTTCCATTCTCAGCTGGTTATGCATCTCAACTCAGCATCTTTCAGATCAGTCTCGCTGGGTTCGTAGTAGTCACTTCAGGGGTAATGAGCTGTCTTTGGGGAGATAAGTTTCTTGACACGGTTTCCAAGGCACTTGACTCCACGTCAGTGTGACTAACCTCTGTGGCTTGTTGCCATGTCGGTGACTAGGCGAGTCTCAGATAATTCTTGAATGTCAGTAATTTCTCCTCGACCGCCTATGGGCATCACAACATCAAGATTCAGCGGGCGCACCTATCTTGCCTTGCCAGAAAGTCTGGCTGTTCTGCGCCGCTGATCTTGGCGTTAGGCGGATAAATCGGCTCCGCTGACCGCGAATGAATCACTCACCCACAATTGTCTTTATACACAGCCCTAAGAGAGGTGCCGAACGCCCAGCACAGAGCGGCAAGGAGGCATGGCCAGATGATGCGGGTATGCATTGCTTATCGCGGGAGTTTGACCTCTTCTGCCGTGCGTTCACCGGTGATCGCAGCCAGCACCTCTTCATCACTGGTACTCAGGTATTCGCCAAAGCTGCCCAGCGACTTGTGGTCGGTCAGCTTTTGGACCACGTGCAGCGGCACTCCACGGCCCATGGCCGACTGGGCCAGGGACCGGCGGAAGGAATGGGTCGAGACGCCTTCAAGGCCAAGGCGGGAGCAGGTCTGGCGAGCACGGCAGCATGGCAGGCCTCGATGGCTTGGAACACCGGTTCCCACTCGACCTCGATCGCTAGCAACCTGCTGGCGAACCGGCCACCCACGTTGGCCTTGGTTTTGAGGTGAGCACCGAGAGCGGCGGCTGGCGCACCCTTCGCCATCCGCAAGGCTGAACCCTGCAAAGGTGAGCCCACAAGCCAGTCCCGCACTGCGCAGGGGTCAATATATCTCCTCAAAATAGCGTCAAAGAGCCACTGTTGCATTTCACTTGAAGAAGCTTGTTGGACCACTGCGTAGAGCATTGATCTATGGCCTGATCAGTTATGGCGGGCTTGTTCTGATCAACAACACAGAGCTGGACCTCCCGAATATGTGGATCGCATATCTGCTGATGTTTATCGGTGTCTATGTGTTGACGCAGTGGCTAGACAAGAAGCTTGGGGATTGAGTATCTCAGGAATGGGCTTCTCTTCATCAGTCGAAGACTAGACCGAGTTTGCAGATCACAACCATTCCACCAGACTCAATCGCGGTGCCGTTGGGGTGGAGCTGGGTCTTGAGGCCGGCCTCCAACAGCACTCGCTCGCAGGGAGCTAGGAGACAGTTGAAACGGCGAGAGAAGGAGCAACTTCTTCATTGCCAGCCAACGAGGTCGAAGACATATGCTTTCGTGTCGAAGCTCAAAAGATGAAAAAAGTCTGGCTATAGGGTCTGAGGACACCATTGTATTCAGGATTTCATCGTGAGTCTGTTTGGTAGAATGTTAGATCTAGTCTCCTCTTTCTCGGCCGTCTTCGTTTCGTTTGGTTGAAGGGTTTGGCTGTTACCGTTGAAGGATTGCTCATTTAACGCTGCGGCTCAGTCTAACCCCAAGCTGCCAGACACTTTGGTGACACCGAGGGCATTTACTGGAAATACTGCACGAGACTCTCTTTCCAGATTGTAACATGGGAGGATGCGCTGGACCCTGTTGTAGATGATTCGAAATCGAGGTGCTGGACATTGGCTGGGAATCCTGCTGTTCTCCCTGGGTGTCGTGCTCCTATCGGCGCTGCCTCTCTGGAGCGCTGGGCAGAGTGGGATTGTTCAGGAGCGGTCCTTGCCAGTCAATCCAGAACAGGAACTAGTTGCCACAAATGGGCTTGGAGTGACAGTCGGCGCTTATATCGAGAACTTACACAGTCTTTCCCTGAGACAGCGGATCTTCTCGGCTGAAGGATATTACTGGCTGGATTGGCCAAGGCCTGTTCAGGAACTTCTCGACTCAAATAAGATAAAACCTGCCGAGATGGTGGAATTAGTCAACGTGGTTAATTCATCAGCAGCGGTCATTGAGCCGGATACGGTTGAGTCAGTCGAACGACCTGATGGCCACTTCAATCAATTGATTCGGTTTTCCGCAAATTTCTACATTCCTACAGTCAACTTAAGGCGATCACCATTCGAGGAGTTGGTGTTGCCGGTGGTTCTTGAGGTTAAGCCGGATGCATTCTCACGCCAGCGCAGCAATCTGATCCTGTTGCCAGATCCGAATCCAACGAATAGCCGACTTGGAAGCTACGCATCAATAAATGGGTACGATATCAGAGATGTACGCTTCATATCATTTAATCACTCCTACGGAACGGATTGGGGCTTGGGCCAGGAAAATCTGAGCTTTTCACGTCTGGCAATTGCTGTGGCAATGAGAAGTGATCCATTTTCGAGCTTTGTAATCTGGATTCTGCCAGTCATCATTGTGATGCTGATTGTTCTGCTCGCGCCATCACTTGATGGGGAGCTTGGTGAGGTTCGTCTAGCAATCCCCTCGACCGCCTTGCTTACCTTAATTTTTTTGCAACAGGCGTACAAGTCTGAAATACCCTCGCTGAGCTATCTCACATTCCTCGATTCCATATATGCCTGCTCTTATGTAACTTCACTACTGCTCTTTATCCTTTTTGTATGGGGATCTAATGTTTACTCAGAAGCTGCAGAAGAGGACAAGGCTTCGGCCGTGATCAAGATCGACAAAATGGATTTAATTTTCCAAAGGGTAGCTCTCGCTGGATTCATTCTCGTAGGCATATTGGCCTGGTATAGCTGAATTTACAGAATTCTTTTGCATAAAACTAACTAGAACTTATTTCGGCCAACAATCTGATGTTCAGCCCTGTGATGGCAGCCCTTACATCCTCATGCATGCAATAAACGGCTGTCACTAGACATGGGTACGAATGGCTATTTCGAATGAGATAAATTCTCTTTTCCAAATCGCCCCAATGTCCCCTCAGGCACCTCCAGGAGGAGGCTCTGGCAGCTAAGCAGGCGCCCTGCCTAGGGACTCCTGAAAAACAGAGTATGCCAAATCGAGACAACTCCCCACGTACCCCTTGCTCCCAACACACTCTGTCCCGCACGATCAAGTCATGATCTTACACAGTTCCCTTCGGCCCAAGTAAATGTGTCACCGGACACCGGATGACCATTTGCGGTCAAGGCAGGGGATAGATTGAAATTGACTAAACTGTTAGCACTAGACGAGATGACCTATTGCATCGGTTACTGGCTGGAGCAGGGGCTGGTGCTTGTCTCCGATTCACGGACCAACGCGGGTGTGGACTACATCTCCAGCTACAGCAAAATGCATGTCTTCCAGCCAAGCCCTGATCGGCTGTTCGTGTTGCTCGCTGCGGGAAGCCTGGCCACAACCCAGGCCGTGATCAGTTGGATCAGCCGCGATCTCGACCGGCCTGCTGATCTTAAGGAAGGAGCAGGCAAGGATCTGCGCCACTGCGATTATCTTTTCGAAGCGGCAGCTTATGTCGGCCGCGTTAGCGTGGCCGTTCAGAAAGAAAACGAAGCGGCCCTGCGGGAGGCTGGGGCGAGCGGCGGAGCTTCCTTCATCCTCGGTGGACAGATCGGCAGCGAGCCCCATGGGCTCTATCTCATCTACTCGCAGGGCAATGCCATTAGGGCGACACGCGAAACGCCATTTCTGCAGATCGGTGAGAGCAAATACGGCAAACCGCCGCTCGATAATGTGGGGAATACCAACCTCTCCCTAGATGATGCCGCCCGGCTCTGCCTGGTCTCGGAAGTGCTCACCCAGCGCTCCAATCTCACCGTCGGTCCACCGTACGAACTGGTGATGATCCCCGCCGGCAGCTTGGCGATTTCCCACCAGATGAAGCTGGACGCCGACGCACCAGAACTTTCGGAGATGATCGAGACCTGGTGCGATGCCCAGAGGGAGGCTCTCTATCGGCTACCCCACTTTCCCTGGGAACGGGCCAAGCAAGCCTAAGCGCAAACGTCTGCACCATGATGAACGGGGCGAACTGCAGCCAATGGTCAGCATCAGAAACCTGGTTCATTATTTGCTCCTTGTGGCCTCTATCGGGATCACCCTGGTGATCTTCAATTTCTACTCCGGCACGATCGCAATTTTCACGGCCGCTGCCCTTCCGGCCGAGCTGCTCAACATTCCAGTCACCGCGCTGTGCCGGTACCTGCCCAGGGGATAGGCGATTGCAGCCGTCTTTCTTGGTGCATTGGAGCTCCTGAGCTACACCTTCCTGGCCCCTGCTGCTCCGCCCATGGCTGCCATTCGTACAATCACACCGATCCTGCTGACTGTCGTCGCAACGGCGGCGTCAAGCGTCTTCAGTGCGCAGGCCGGCTGCTGCTTCCTAATTCCGCTCGGTGGTAGTGGCGATACCGTCGTCTCGAAACGGATCGGGCCGGATCGGGCCCTCGGCAGCACGAACTGGAACACCGATTTCATTGTTGAGCTGCCGTTTCGCCGCTACCAATTCTTCTTCACTTCGGCTTCGAGCGAATGGCCACCTACCCGATCTCTGGCTTCATGCGTTGAACCGATAGAAGCAGTCTGCAGGTCATCAATGAAACGCCCACCTTTGAACCCGGCGTCGGCCGGAAGTTTGGGTCTTTCCAGGCCGTTTTTGGTAAACGTACGAATCTGATGAACTTGCGATTCGGCTCCGGCAGCAGGCCGGCAGCTCTTGGCTTCAGCTACCCTATCACGGTCCAGAGCTGTGAATGATGGTATACAGCCTGCCTGATCATTCTTTTGCCCTGATCCTGATCTCCCATGCACTTTGAGAGCTTCGCCACCTTCAACATCGCCATCGTGGTGTTGGCGATCGGTCGATGGCTGAATAGAAGAATCACTGTTCTACGTGAGTTCAATATTCCAGAACCCGTCACCAGTGGCTTGCTGGTCTGCATTCTGGTGGCCCTAATCCATGCCATAGCGGGCGTTGAGATCAGCTTCAATCTGCTCTCCCGCGATTTCTTGCTGCTCTATTTCTTTGCGGCGATCGGCCTCAACGCCGACATCAAGACCTTGCGCTCGGGTGGATGGCCCCTACTCATCCTCGTAGCGACCACCGTGGGCTACATGATCCTGCAGAACCTCACCGGGATAGGCATGGCCACGGTGCTGGGATTGAATCCACTGATCGGGCTGCTGGGGGGGTCGGTTTCCTTGCTCGGTGGCCACGGCACGGCCATCGCCTGGGCTCCTCGCTTCGCTGAAGCCCATGGCATCAGCAATGCATTGGAGATCGGCATTGCCTGTGCCACCTTCGGGTTGGTGCTGGCCTCCCTGATGGGCGGGCCGATCGCGCGGATCCTCATTCGCCGTCACAAGCTGAAACCCGCCCAGGCTGCGGGTTTAGCGCAGAGCAGCGAAGCGGTAGCTGAACGGGAGGCCGTGACCTATTTCAGCCTGCTGCGAACCCTTTTCTGGCTGAACATGAGCCTGGGTTTGGGGGAATTGCTGCATGAAGGTCTCAAGGCGGCCGGCAGCAACCTGCCCCTGTTTGTTTGCTGTATGTTCGCCGCGATCCTGCTCACCAACACGGTTCCGCGTCTGGGTCGCCTCCAGTGGCCCGCCGGCAGCTCATCCCTGGCGATCGTTTCCGACATTGCCCTGGGCATCTTCCTGACGATGTCCCTGATGAGCCTCCAGCTCTGGACGATCGCTTCGCTCGCGGGTCCCATCCTGGCCATCCTCGCCGCCCAGTTCGTGGTGTCCTTCCTGTTCGCCTTGTTCGTGGTGTTCAAGCTGATGGGCCGCGATTACGAGGCCGCCGTGATCTGCGCTGGCTTCGGGGGGATCTCCCTGGGGGCCACCCCCACGGCGATGGCTAACATGTCCGCTGTGGCCCAGAAGTACGGTGCCGCCAACCGGGCCTTCATCGTGGTGCCCCTGGTGTCGGGCTTCTTCGTGGACATCAGCAATGCCGTGGTAATCCAGCGCTTCCTGAACTGGTTCGGTTGATCCGGTTGCCCCCCAGGGGCGAAAGGATCAGAAGCGAAGCGTCGTCCGGATCAGTCCGGCCCACACCTCCAGACTGGCCCCTTCCGAGCTTCCAGTGAGGGCCCCACGCGGCCGGCTCAGCCAGAAGATCGCCGGCGTCACTGAGAGCTCATCACTGAGCTGGATTCGGTAGAAGAGCTCGAAGGCCAGCCCCCTGTCGTCGAGGCCGGCCTGGCTTGGCGTCTGGATCGCGACCACGTGCGCGGGGGAGCCGATGGCCCACCCCAGGCTGTTGCCCACCCCCAGCACATCGCTCCAGACCAGGCCGGTGTACCAGGAGCGGCTGCGCACTCCCGAGACGCCCGCCACCGCAGGGGTGCCGAAACGGAAAGTGTCCTGGCCCCAGCCGGCGCTGATCGAGGGGAGCCAGCCGGAGGTGCTGGGCTGCCAGTACCCCGCCAGCGACCAGGATCCGAGGTTGCCGTTACTGGCGCCGGCCGCCAGCTGGCTGGCCAGGGGGGTGCCCCTGAGCCTCACCTGGGGGCCGCTCAAGCTGTAGGCCCCGGTGATGTTCCACTGGGGACGGCTCAGGGCCAGCTGGAGGGTGCTGGTCTGGGAGGAGGACCCGGAGAAGAGGCCGCCTCCCTGCTCCGAGCCTCCGGCCCGGCCGGCCACGTAGGCGTAGCCGAGGCTCAGCCCCTGCAGCCCGCCCCTGGGTTGCCACCAGACCCCGAAGCCGCCACCGAGCCGTTTGCTGTAGGTGCCCGGCGATCCGGAGTACTGGAACAGATCCAGGATGGGGGATGGGGTGTAGACGCTCGGCCAGACGGGGAGCATGTCGAGCTGCATGATCCGGGGACCGAAGCTGACGCGGATCTCGGGGCTGAGCGGCAGTTGCAGGTACGCCCTGTTGATGCTCACCAGTCGGCCTGAGCACCCCTCCTCCCCGGCGTTGCAGGCCGGTTCCTGGAAGGCGACATCCAGCCGCGTCAGGGGGGTGGGTGGGTTGGAGAAGAAGCCGGAGGGGCCGAAGTCGCCACTGCGCAGGCGGATCCGGAACAGGTCCTGGCCCGTGAAACTCGTGTCGATCGTGAGCCGAGCGTCGTAGTTAACGCTGAGAGCGTTGAGGAGAGGGAAGCCAACGGCCTTGTTGGAATCCCCATCAACGGCGCTGCCGCCATAGTTAAGGGCTCCCATCACCGCATTCACCTGGGCATGAATGATGGTGGTGGGCGTGAAGTCCTCAGATTCCTGGGCCCTGAGCGGTTCGGCCGCCAATCCACCAGCCAGCCAGCTTGTTGTCAGCCACAGCAGCAGTCGGTAGATCAATGCATTCGAATCAGCAGGGCTGCAAGGGCCCAAGGCAGGGTAGGGGAGAACCATGGCATCCAGATCCGCTCCACCGTGCAGTTGATGATGAACCGCCCCGGTGCTTTCAACTCCGCCTGGGCCTTGCCGTGTGCCGCCTGGCTGGTGGTGTCGCCGTACTTCTCCACCATGCGCAATTGGTCGAGGTCATCACGGATGACGGGGACCTTCAAGAAGGCGAGGTTCATGGCGATGCTGGAGCTCTGGCAATGGCGCCAGCCCTCGGGCCCATCGTTGGACTGATCGAAGAACGGCTGCGCCACCGGATTGCCCCTCGCCGACGGCGGCTGTCCCGCAGGCTTCTCCCTGAACTTGAGCGCCCAGCTCGCCTGCTCATCGAGGATGTCGCCCCTGCCTTCCATCTCGGCGATCGAGCGATATAGGCCCCAGATGCCTGTCACCTGCTGGGGTTCACCCTTGAACTTCTCCCAGCGGGCCTAGTTATGTAGTGCCATCAAGTTGTTCCCGCTGATAAATGGGTGTGAGGGAGAGAGGGTGGTGGTGAACCGCTGGGTCAGACATCGGAACTCGCTGCCATTCCACCGACCTGGCAGGGCATGGCCAGTGGCTCAGAGGGCGTAACGCAGGATCGCGGCGACGCTGGCGTCTTCGGGCAGATCCTCCTGCCGAACCGCCAGCACCTCACCCCCCGAGAGCAGCACCCGCCGGGCGATCTCGTCGTACACGCCGTAGCTTTCTGCGCCGGCGGTCTCCGCCTCGTCAATGCGGCCGTCGGTCTCGTCGATCCGCCCGTTCATCACCCGGTCCATGTCCACCATCAGGCTCTGGACCGCTTCGAACGTCGCGGCTCGGGCGACTTGAGCCACATCGCTGCTGGCACGACCCTCGTTGCTGCGCACAGCGAACCGATCCCGCCAGTCGGCGATCCGCTGGCGGTTCAGCTCGTCGAGAACGTCGCGGGAGGCCTGGGCGAGCTCCGCATCGGAAAGGCGCTCCGGGCTGCCCTCGATGCCAACAGGCGCAAGATGGGGATATGTGTTCACTGAGCGGTAGATCGCCCCGAGGCTGTCGACAGCGGCAAGCACCAGCGGGATCATCTGGCCGGCCAAACGCTCCCGGAGCGCCTGATCCACCAGGCGGGCGTACTGGCGAAGCCGCACCTTCTTGCCTTCCGAGCCCGTGAGCCGGCCGCTGGGGGAACGGTCGTTAATGCTGGCCTTACCTGCCGCCGAGGCTGCATCAATGGGCAGATTTGCCAGCCGCACGTTCGCGGCCGGCAGATCGGCGGAAACTTCGATCAGCCGGACCCCGCCTTCCGCCAGCGCCAGCACGTAGCAGGTGTTGCCGAAGGTGGTTGCGCGGAGAAGGGGTTTGAGGTGGAACCGGTCAGAGACCGCCACCAGCGGTTCGACGGTGGTCGGTAGGCGGTAGCTGATCAGATTCTCCGGCGTGGCGTAGACCACCAGAGCGTGGGCCTGGAAGCGCCAGAACTCGTCGTCATCGATCAAATCATCGAAGGATTCGCTCAGGGCTTCCAATGCGGCCCGATCGGTGCCCGCGGCTTCCAGCTGGACGATCGCCTCACGGGCCAGGGCGCGGAACTCAAGCCGGTCGACGTCAGTGTCCGGGGTGATCGGTGTGGTGGGCAGCACGATCGACACGCTGGGATCGTTGCGGCGCCTGGCCAGCGCAGCGAGATCGTCGCGGGTGGGGAGATCGAGATGAAGCATGCCGCGCCAGGAAAAATCCAGTTCCAATTGTGACCTGTGATCGGTTTTCTGGCCGCTTGAATGGCGGAATGTTCGGTCGGCCGTGATGCGGATCCAAAACAGCTGCAATAGCCAGAAGGCACTGGGTGGTCTCACCCCTCAGCAGCGGCTGGCTCAAGTTGGAGGCATGAACAACATGGTGGGAAATCACAGCTAGACAAGAAGCTTGGGGATTGAGCACCTCAGGGTTGGGCTCCTATTCACCAATCGATGACCAGATCGATTTTGTAGATCACAACCTGTCGGCTGGAATCGCCTCCCAACCGGCGGGATCCCACGTGGCCATCAGCCCCTCCAGCGTCCGCAGCTCGGCTGCTGCTTCCGGCAGCAACCAGGCCTCTTCCAACCCATCAATGATCACCACCGGCATGCGGTCGTGGATCGGACGCAGCAGGGCGTTGGGGGTGGTGGTGAGGAGGCAGCAGGTCTGGAGTTCGCTGCCATCAGGTCCGATCCAGTGGTCCCACAGGCCGCCCAACCAGAACGGGGCGCCGTCCTGGCGGCGGATCCAGTAGGGCTGCTTCTTCCCTTTTGGGCCATGGCCTTCCCCTTCCAGCGGCGGCCGCCATTCGTAGAAGCCATCGGCCGGCAGCAGGCAGCGGTGATGGCGCCAGGGACCACGAAAGAATGGCTTCTGGCTCACCGTCTCGCTGCGGGCATTGATTGGCCGACTCTTGCCGCGGGTGTCCTTCAGCCAGTTCGGCACGAGGCCCCACTGCGCGTAGCCCACCTCCAGCCGGCCCTGCTGCTGCCGCTGGATCAGCAGCGGTTCGCCAGGCCGCACCTGCTGCCGGGGCTGGTACTGCTCGAGGAAACCCTCCGGCAGCGGACCCTTGAGCCTTGGCAGCAACTGATCGATCGTGCTGGTTAGCGAGTAGCGGCCACACATCAGCGGCGCCTGTGGATGCGGTTGGACTGCTTCCAATCTGCGTGCCCTGACTCCTTGCTGAGGGGTTTCGGGGGGAGCGAGTCTGAGGGGACCGTGCCAAACCCACGCTGCCTTGGATCGTCTGGACCCGCGACCGCTGGCGGCCCTATTCGCAGTCCTCTCGATTGGATGGTTGGGGCCGCTGCTAGGAGTTTGTTGCTCATACAGCAGCAGGCCAGCGATCGCAGCGAATTTCGTGCTGGCTGATCCTGGCGGCTACGGACTTTGGCTTCCTGCATTGAGCCCCATCGATGTGGAGCTGATGCAGCCCTGGCCAGGGCTTCTGTCTCTAAGCCCGTCGCTTTCACCAGCTCTTGCTGCTGTAAACGCGTGAACCGGAACAGCTTGAGCAGGTTGTGCATAGCGGCGATCAGGTGCCATTCACCGTCAACCTTCTCCAGGCCCCGCAACAGGAACCGCCGCTGGCCTCGGCCTTCCTTGATCTAGCCATTCACCGGCTCCACGATGGCCTTGCGTCGGGCGTAGATCGCTGCTCCCTTCTTGCTTCTCAGCTTGCGGACCATGCGGGTTCTGGCATCGGCATCCCTGGGGAGCGGCCCGCGTTTCGGCGGTGGAGGCTGGCCGTGAGGAAGTCGGCCGGTGGCGATATAGGCGTCGATGCCCTGATCGGCGCAGACCTTGACGTTGTCCTCGCTCCAGTAGCCCGCATCCATCGTCATCACCGTGGGCACGCCTCCGGCGCTGGCGCCGATGCGCTGCAGCAGGGGTTCCAGGTGCTCGACATCCGGCGGCTGGTTGCTCACGCCCACCGCCACGATCACCTGATGGTCGCTGTCCACCGCCACCTGACAGTTGTAGCCCTGCAGATGCGACCCGCCTGACTGCATCAGATGGCTGTCGGGATCGGTGAAGTTGCGCTGGGTCTTCCTGGTGGGGGTGCCATCGGCCTTCCTGGCCAGGCCACGCCTGGGCATCGCCTCCACAGCCAGAGGCTCCAGGTCCGGTGGTTCCACACCGGCGCTCTCGGCAGCCTCGATCGCCTTCGCCCTTGCAGCTTTGGCCTTGGCCTCTGCAGTCTCAGTCTTCTTGTTCAGCTCGGCCTGCTTAGCCGCTGGTGCATCCGATTCGCGGGCGGCAGTTGCGTTGCCCCTGGCCTCCTCAGCGTCATGTTGCCGCTGACGCGCTGTAGCCGCAGCGGTTTCTGCCTCCATCTCCTTACGGGCCTGACGGATGCGAGCCAGACGGTCCTGGCGCCGCCGAAGTTAATCAGGCAGATCACTGCCACGATTCCCCTTGCCGTAGCGACGATCCTCCTGGGCATCCAGGATTTCGGCCTTGCGCATCAAGGCGTTGATCTCCTGCTGGAGCTCCCTTTCCGCCCTGAGCATCCGCTCATGGCTAATGGCCTTTTGTTTCGAGGCATTGGCCTGAACCTTGGTGCCATCCAGCGCCACATGGCTCAGGCTCACCATCCCGGCTTTCTGACAGAGCCGCAGGATCCGAACGAACAGACCCTTGAGCGCGTCAAGGTTGCGACGCCGGAACTCACTGATGCGGCTGTGGTCTGGCTGCTGGTTGGCCGTCAGCACCCGGAAGGCCAGGTCCTCGTAGCAGCCTCGCTCGATCCTGCGGGAGGAGACGATGCCCACGCAGTACGCATCGAGCAACAGCAGCGTCATCATCCGCGGGTCAAAGCCCCTCTCCCCGCGGGGATCCTTGGCATGAGCAGGGATCATGATCGCGGAGAGATCCAGCTCATCCACCAGATCCAGCAGGAAACACACCTGATGGTCTTCTGAGAGCCAGTCACTTGCTGATGGCGGCAGCAGGGTGGTCTGCCCAGGCTGCCAGGGGCGGAAGGTCTTGGGCATACCCCATTCTCTCGCCCAGATCGATTGCAGCAACTCAGATCTGGGCGGTTACAGGGGCGTCTGTGGAGAGGCTGGCCGCGGTCTACGGGCAACAAACTCCTAACTTTTGGGCAGGTGCGTGGCCGTCTGTGGAGAAGGCGTAGCGCGATCAATGAGCAACATCCTCCTAGCTGCTCCCAATCCTTCCTTCATGGGGAGCGAAGGCGCAATGGCTGGTTTCGGGGAGTGCCCTGCATGGATCCACAGAAATGAAGCAGATCTGCTGATGATGCGCATCAATTCGCCCGGACCAGAAGATGGCTGAGGACTGTCAGCGATGCTGCAGATATAATGCAGGAGAACTAAAGGAAGACGAAAGATCATTGGCGAATCATCGCTCGTGTTCGTGAGCAGACTTAAAGAACACATCCATATCACATGGATGTGAACATCCACAAAGGAGTCAGTCATGGGTATGGGAAAAGACATGAAAGCCACCGCCAAGAACATCGAAGGCAAAGTTCAGGAGGCCACTGGCAACATCACCGGTAACAAGAAGGATCAGGTAG
>NZ_JAHLYO010000011.1:0-119603 GCF_025128015.1 Synechococcus sp. CS-1333 | reverse complement strand
GCAGGAGATACCGCAGAAGGAAACCACACCCTTCTATCCGCGCAGCCCCTATGGGGTGGCGAAGCTCTATGCCTATTGGATCACGGTGAACTACCGCGAGGCCTACGGCATGTATGCCTGCAATGGGATTCTGTTCAACCATGAATCACCACGGCGGGGTGAAACGTTTGTGACGCGCAAGATCACGCGCGGCCTGGCACGGATCAACGAAGGGCTGGAGGATTGCCTCTACATGGGCAACATCGATTCGCTGCGTGATTGGGGGCACGCCAGGGATTATGTGGAGATGCAGTGGCGGATGCTGCAGCAGGAGGGGCCGCCGGAGGATTTCGTGATTGCCACGGGCCGGCAGGAAACGGTGCGGCGCTTCATCGAGCTGGCGGCGTTGGAGCTGGGCTGGGGGGAGCTCGAGTGGGAGGGCACGGGCACCGAGGAGATCGGCAAGCGCAGCAGCGGCGAGGTGGTGGTGCGGATCGACCCGCGCTATTTCCGCCCGGCGGAGGTGGAAACGCTGCTGGGTGATCCCACCAAGGCGCGGGAGAAGCTGGGCTGGACGCCCACCAGCACCCTGGAGCAGCTGGTGGCGGAGATGGTGGCGGCCGATAAGGAGGAAGCGCGCAAGGAGGCGATCCTGCGGCTGAAGGGCTTCAAGGTGGTGGGATCGATGGAGAACCCGCCCACCAACCCGTCGGCGACGACGGCGGCCGGAGGCAAGGGGTGATGGCGCGCTTACCAGAGCAGGTTGCAGGGAAAGGCCCTGAGAGCTGGATCAACGCTCAACAGGGTGAGGGCCTCCAGCTCGGCCTGGGCGGCCAGCAAGCGATCAAAGGGATCGCGATGGGCCATCCCCTAGCTGCCCGCCCGCAGGCCATGGCGCAGCTCGATCGGCAACAGGTCGAACCCCTGGGCGGCCAACACGGCGGGCAGCTGCTCGAGCAAGGGAGTGGCGGCGGGAAGCTTGCCCAAGCGCACCTTGGTGGCGATCTCCCAGCCGGAAGCCACACTCACCAGCACCCGTGCCGTGGCATCGGCAATGGCGGCATGGGCTGCCGGCGAGAGGCGATCGGGTTCAGCGAGCCACCAGAGCAGGGCGTGGGTGTCGAGCAGCAAAGCAGCGCTCACAGGAGGGGGTTTTCCAGGGCGGCGAGCTCCAGCTCCGGCAGCGGTTCGAGCAGCACCTCCGGCGGAGGCAGGGTGACGATCCCGCGCAACACGCCGGGATTGCGCCTGGGTGTGGGCTGCTCCAGAGGCACCAGCCGCGCCCAGGGACGTCCGCCTTTGGCCACCACGATGGTTTCACCAGCATGGGCGGCATCGATCAGCCGGGAGAAGTGGGTTTTGGCCTCGTGCACGTTCACGATCCGCGTGAAAGGCGTGTGCATGGCGACGAGCGGCGGCTGCCAACCTAAGAAACTTAGTCCACTGGTGGACCAAGTGGGAGGTCGGGCTTGTGGCCGCAGGCGTGGAGTGCAGCTCTTGAACAGGTTGTTCAAGCCATGACCAACACCTCCACCACACCCTTGATCACCCCAGCCGACCGCTTCTTCGTGGCGGGCCACCGCGGCATGGCGGGCGGCGCGATCGTGCGGGCACTGCAGCGCGCCGGCTATGGGGATGAAGCCCAGGGCGGCGCCCTGCTCACCGCCAGCCGCGAGGAGCTCGATCTGCTCGACGGTGCGGCGGTGGCGGCCTGGTTTGCGGCGCACCAGCCCACGGTGGTGGTGCTGGCGGCCGCGAAGGTGGGCGGCATTGCGGCGAACAGCAGCTATCCGGCTGATTTCCTGCTCGACAACCTCAAGATCCAGAACAACGTGATCGAAAACGCCTGGCGCAGCGGCGTGCGGCGGCTGCTGTTCCTGGGCAGCAGCTGCATCTACCCGAAGTTCGCTGAGCAGCCGATCCGGGAAGAGGCGCTGCTCACCGGCGCGCTGGAGCCCACCAATGAGTGGTACGCGATCGCCAAGATCGCCGGCATCAAGCTGTGTGCGGCGCTGCGGATCCAGCACGGCTTCGATGCGATCAGCCTGATGCCCACCAATCTCTATGGGCCTGGCGACAACTACCATCCCACCAACAGCCATGTGCTGCCGGCCTTGATCCGGCGGTTTCATGAGGCGGCCCTGGCCAAGGCACCGTGCGTGACCTGCTGGGGCACCGGCACGCCGTTGCGGGAATTCCTGCATGTGGATGATCTGGGCGAGGCGTGTGTGTTCGCGCTGGAACGCTGGCAGCCGGGGCCGGAAGAGCTGCAGTTTCTGAATGTGGGCACGGGCGTGGATCTCACGATCCGCGAGCTGGCGGAAGCGGTGGCAGCGGCCACCGGCTTTAACGGCAGCCTGGAGTGGGACACCACCAAGCCCGACGGCACCCCGAAAAAGCAGCTGGATGTGAGCCGCCTGGCGGCCCTGGGCTGGCATGCCCGCATCCCGTTGGCGGAGGGGCTGGCGGGCACGGTGGCTGAATTTGCTGCCCTTGGGAGCACCCGGCTATGAAAACGGCATACGCAACGGCAGCACTGACCGCTGGATCCGCGCCCGACCAGCAGCGCGGCCACAGTTCAATGAAGCAAGAGGCTATTGCGCGTTGCGCAACGCGCTACGATCAGGGTTGTGGTCCTGGGCTGCGGGGTGATTCAAGGCTTCCGGCACAAGGGCCTGCGTCGATTTTTCGTAGCAGGCAGCAGCGCCGGGATTCAGCCGGAGCACAGCCGCAAGTTGCGCCTGCAGTTGGCGGCGCTCCATTCGGCAGCCGTGATCGACGATCTCGATCTGCCGGGCTACCGGCTACACCCTCTCAAGGGAGCCGACAAGGGGCGATGGGCGATCTGGGTGAACGCCAACTGGCGGCTCACCTTTGTGTTCCGCGAGGGCCACGTCTTTGATCTCCACTATGAGGATTACCACTGATGGCACAAACGATCGCGATGCATCAGCCGCCGCATCCGGGCGAGTTCATCGCTGGGGTGTATTTGGAGCCCTGCGAACTCTCGATACGGAAAGTGGCGGAGCGGCTGGGGGTGTCTGCCTCCACGTTTCAGCGGCTCGTTGCCAGCAAAAGCCGGGTCACACCGGATATGGCGCTGCGGCTGTCGAAGGTGCTGGGTCGCAGCCCCGAGAGTTGGCTGGCGCTGCAGGACAGCTACGAGCTTTGGGAGGCCCGGCAGCGGCTCGACCTTTCGGGGTTGACGCCGATGGAGCTGGTGCCGGCCTGATCGTGCCCACTGGAGTACTCGGCTGACCCATGGACATCGTCGTTTACAGCCAGTACTACCGCACGCGCACCCCAGACCGGCAGCTGGAGATTGATGAATGCCTGCGGCGCAATCTCAACCATCCAGGCATCAGCCGGGTGGTGCTGTTCTGCGAATCCGATGCGCCGCCGGTGCCGCAGGGCACGGTGCCCGTGGAAGTGGTGGTGAGTGATGAACGCATCACCTATGCCGAATGGTTTCGCTGGGTGCGGCGCCAGGGCACGGGCATCGGCCTGCTGCTGAATGCCGATATCTACCTGGATGAGGGCCTGGAGCACCTGGCCACCACCTTCGATCGTGCGGACACCTTCCTGGCGTTGACGCGCTACAACCCGGGCCATGCCGGCTTCCACCTCAACGACTATCCCCATTGGACCCAGGACGTGTGGGGCGTGCGTGGCGATGCAGAGCTACCCGAGAGCCTGCTGTATGCCAGCAGCTTCCCGCTCGGCTTCCCCGGTTGCGACAACCGCATCGCCTATGTGATGTGGAGCCACGGCTTCCGCGTGCGCAATCCCTGCTATCACGTGCGCAGCGTGCATCTGCAGGCCAGCACCGCCCGCGCTTATCACAAAACCAGCGACAGGCTCTATGGCGGCGTGAGCTATGTGCATCCGAGCCTGGCACCCGATGAGGAGGCGGAGCTGGAGTTCACGCTGTGGACACGCTCTGAGCAGCGGCCAGCAGGGGTGCTGATCAACCAACAGGCGATTGAACGGGGTGTGCACCAGCTGCGCCACGGGGAGGCCGAAGTGGCGCAGCGATTCCTCGATCAACAGCAGTTCACCGGCCTCAGCTGGGTGCATGAGGCGGTGGGTTCGGCGCACCTGCAGGGGGATGGGTCTCCCTTCGCCAGTGAAGACACGGTGTTTCTGCCGATGACGGAGCTGCTGGGTGATGGGGTGGAGCTGAGGCTGAAGCGACCCACCCAGCTGGAGGGCCTCACGATTCGCCTGCCAAGGCGGGCCTCGGCCGGCCATCAACTGGCGTTGCAGGCAGAAGGCGAAGGAGAGGCCTGGCTAGAGCTGTGCGGCGATGGGGCGCTCGCCTTGAAGCCAGGCGGTGAGCGGCGCTTCTGGCAACCGGCGGAGTTGAAAGGAACCCCCTGGTGCAAGCTGCGCCTGAAGCTCACTGGCGCGCCTGCCGCTGCCGAGCCTGCCTGGCGCCCTGAAGAAGGCGCCGAGCTGGTGCTGTTTGGCGAAGCGGGCGCCCTGGCTGAAGCGAAGAGCCTGAATGTGATCGCAGAAGATCCCAAGCCAGAAGCCAATTCCTCATCCACCGCTGAAGCGGGCCAGGCAGCACAGGCTGCCAAGCCACTCCGCACCATTCAGTTTGCAGATTCTGAATACGTTGAGCTCAGAAACCTTGCTCTTGAGCACTCAGAAACCGCAGGGCCGGATGGAGATTCAAGGGCTGCTGTGATCACCAGTGCAGATGGCGATTCTGCGGTGAGATACGCCTTCAACAAGTATGCCACCACCGAGAGTGGTGCTTATACAGCCTCGGTAATGATCAAGGCGGGAACGCAAAGGCGGATTGTTCTGCGCATCAACGATCAAACGGGTAACAACGACGCCAGGCAAGCCTTTGACCTCGCCACAGGCCTGGTGGTGGGGCCTGCGATCAATAGCGGATCGGCCACGGGTGCAAGCAGTGCGATTGAATCCGTCGGTGATGGTTGGTTTCGCTGCAGTATTGCCGCAGCGTTTGTCGAGCCGCTGTCGTTCTTGCAGGCTCCCTCCATCTGGTTTGAGCACTATGCCCCTTCAACCTCTGTTGGCATGCTTTACACCGGAGAAGCTTCTGTGCTTGAGGGTGTTTGCCTTCCATCCCCATTGCCCCTGCAGCAGAGCCATGTGGATGGTGGCAACCTGAGCGTCTCGGCCACCGGTCCGGCAGAGCCTGCCTTGGCTGCCGCAACCCGTGCACCGTCGGCAAATGCTGGCTCGGGCCAGTTCTCCTTGATCAATCGCTCGGAGTTCAAGGCGGAAGGCTGCGAGCTGGTGCAGCGCTTCGGCAGCCGCTTTGCGGTGTTCAGCGATGGGGAGGCGCTCTATTTCGTGGATCGCTTCTGGCCAATGGTGGGCAAGGTTCCCTTCCAGGGTTCAGCCCAGGCAGCTCTTGAGCAGGGGGAGGAGGCGCTCTTTGCTGTGGGTTTTCTCCAGCCCTTGCAGGAGTGGAAGCCTGATCAGATCGCCTCGGTGAAGCAGCACAAGAACCAGCTGCTGTTCTGGCAGTATCCCTGCCGCACGGAGGAAGATGCACACCTTGTGCACAGCGAGCTGAGCGGGCCCCAGCGTGAGGGGGAAGCGTATCAGGTGTATGTGGGCCTGCCCTGGGCCACCTTCATCGACCGTGGCGTGAATCAACAACTGAGCGGCAACCCATATCCGGAGGCACTCCTCCTTGCGCACGCCAAGCGTGCTGAGGCATTGGCGGCTGTTCTCAGCCGCTGGCATAAAACCCTGCAGGTGCACAGCGTTTGTCAGCACATCTTCTGGAGGGAAGCCGCCTCCTGGATCCGAGCGGCGGGCATCACCGATCTGTGGCTCTCCCACAAGGAAAAGGGCCTTGATGAGGCGCAAGGCATGCGGCTTCACAGCTGGAGCCTTTACGCGGTAAATGATCGGGATCCGGAGCGTCGCCAGGGGCTTGCGTTTGTGCCGATTGAGCAGCGGCCAGTGTTTGCTTCGTTCAGTGGTGCCCATATGAAGCATTACCTCAGCGACGTGCGCCAGCGCATGGCCGCTTTGGCCGAGCTAGAGGGCTACCGGGTGACCATCAAGGACATGTGGCACTTCAACAAGGTGGTGTACAACTTTCAGGTTTTCGGTGACGAGAGCAAGAAGGATGCGATCGAAACCGATGAGGTGCGCAGCTACAACGAGCTGCTGAGTCACACCCGCTTCTCCTTGTGTCCGGTGGGGGCAGGGCCCAATACTCTGCGGCTGTGGGAGTCGCTGGCGGTTGGGGCCATTCCGGTGGTGCTCTCGGATCGGCACGAGTTGCCGGAGCTGGAACGGCTGTTGCCGGGGGAGGGGCTGAGCTGGGGCCAAGTGATCGTGCTCCATCCGGAAGCCGAGCTGGAGCAGTTGGATGAGCGGCTGCAGGCTATCGATGCTGCTGAGCGGCACCGGCGCCAGCGGCTGTGTAGGCGGCTGTATGAGGCCAGTGTGGCGATGACCTGCTTTGGAAGCAGCCAGCGGGAAGCGGAGCCGATACCGCTCCTGCAGGAGCTGTTCAAGCCTCAGCAGGTGCAGGTGCCGGGAGAAACGAAAGCGGAGTTCACCGGCGTGGCCCGGCTGGTGCCGGCGAGGTTGGCGATGTGTTCTGAAGGCCCAAGCTCAATCGTGGTGCACCTGGACCAGACCGAGCAGCTGCTGGGATTCCAGCTCACAGGAAAGGGTTGCTCGCTCGAGCAGGTGAGCTTCACGCTCAGCCGCTACCGGGAATTCAACAAGTTCGACGAGCTGCCCTTGGAGACGGAGGGCAAGAAGGGGGAGAGCGCCTGGTTGGGGTTGCCGAGCGGGGAGAGGTGGTGGGCGATGGGCCTGAAGCTCACGGCCGAGTGGAAGCCAGGCGCCGAAGCACGGCCCCCAGCGCATCTGCAGCTGGCTGTATGGAGCCAGAAGGATGCCTTCGCAAGGGAAGCACGGCGCTTGGATCGGGCCGGGATTCTCAAGGCGGCATCGGATCGCAATGCAGACCGGCAGGACGACACCTTTGACACCAAGCACATCAACAGCGGAGAGATTCTGAACCGGTTGCCGGTGGTGGCATGGCCGGAAGATGTGGTGCCCGGTAACCAGTTGTTCCCGCCGGTGGCGGAACCGATAACGAATCTGATTGGGGAGCCCCTGGAAGATGGCATTACGATGTACGTGCATCTGATGAATCGCAACGAGAACGTGCAGAAAAATCTGCCGAACTGGTTGCAGCAGGACTTCAATGAGCTGATTCTGCTTGATTGGAGTTCAAACGATCCGGTTGCTGAGATTCCTGGAGTGTTTGGCGATCCTCGGGTGCGAGTGGTGCGGGTAGACGGGCAAACCAAGTTCATCCGCACTTTGGCGCAGAATCTTGCCAGCCGCATGGCACGGCATCGACGCATCTTCAAATGTGATTCCGATGTGGAATTCCAGGGCGATTTCTTTGCCGCTCACCCATTGGAGCCAGGCGAATTCTGGGTCGGGGATTGGCATCAAGCAAGAGATGCTAATGAGCGCCACTTGCATGGTGAGACCTATTATTTCCTAAGAGATTTCAACAGAGTCAATGGATACGACGAGCGATTCCTTGCTTACGGACAGGACGATACAAATCTCAAGGATCGGATGGTGCTGTCTTCTCTGCATAAATCAGTTTTCAATTATGATTTAATGCATCATCAAGAGCATGATCAGTCGGCTCGATGCGATAATCAAAACATTGTCCACCCAATGGTCAAGACCTATCAAAATCGAATTGCATCACTTAGACAAAGATTTTGGAGCTCTACAGAGCCTAGCGCAACTGCAACAGTTGCAATCACTTCTTCTTCTCTTTGCATATGCCTAATAAGAAAGATGCCAGCAACAGACGATTCTAGTTCCGATGCGGAAATGGAGGCTTTGAGAATAGTTGCCGGCTGGTACGACACAAGCTCAAGGCTGGACTCAATGAATAAACAAGAACTAATTGCTCTTGTTTGGGAAAAATACAACGTTTAGATCGTAATCTGGCTCAGGCATTTCCTTTGTTTATCAGAGCATGCGACCATGACTACTGCCTATCATTCGTCAATCACGCAAGCACTTTTCACTGACTTTCTGGAATCAAGAAAGTTTCAATGCTCCGTTCTCCAAATTGGTGCAAACGATGGGGTGAACGCTGATTTCATTAGTCCTAGGGCCATAAAGAATAATTGGTATTGTGTTTTTGTAGAGCCTCATCCTCTGTATTTTCAGCAACTTAAACAACATTACAGCGCCTGTACTAGATGCTTCTTTGAGAATGCAGCCATCGGCTTAGAGTCTGATGGCACCAAAGATCTCTATTATGTTAAAGATGTTCATGAAGGCAATCAAAAGCTTAAGGGTATAGCAAGTTTTCAGCTAAGTCATTTACTCGGACATGGCATTCGCGAGGATAACATAGACCGCGAGCCAGTTTCAGTTGTCACATTGCAAAGCATTGTGGACAAGTACTATTTGTTTGACGTCGATATACTAGTAGTGGATACTGAAGGGTGGGAGCCTCAAGTATTCCAGTCCGTTAGTTTTGATAGGTTCCTTCCTAAGCTGATCATCTTTGAGCATTGCCACTTGAGCGATGAAAAGTTTAAGACAATCTTATCTCATGTAGGTTCCAGCTATGATGCTTGCAAGGCAGAGTTTGATACATTTATGATTCGGAGGCGATTCTGATGGTTCTCTCAGATTCTTCTAGTCTTTTTGATTTATCGTTCAGGGGAACCTTATTACTCGAAGAGCCTGTTCTGGTCTATTCCGGAATGTATGCTGGCCAGCAAGAGCCAAATCCGTTTACAATACTAGCCGATTGCTTAAGTTCAGAAGAGGTTGTTTGGCTTGTTCTTGTGGCTTGGACGGCTGAGGAGAACTCAGCATCTGCGGTTACTATAACTGCATGGCGTGATCATTTCTTAGCTAGCCACAGCAATCATAGAATGATTTTCTTGGCAAATACACATGCTGAAGTAGTAAATCTTAGGTCGCTAGGTGCGGAGGTGCTTCTTCATAACCAAAACATGTTTGTAGACAGAAGGTTGTTTCAGCCGATTGTTCCAAAAAGTGCAAAAATCTATGATGCCGTTTACAACGCACAGTTTCTGAGCTTTAAACGGCATGAGCTTTGTACAGAGATTTCCAACCTTGTGCTAATTGGATATAATTTTGAAAATGAGCACTTCAAATACGTTCGCGAGCTTCTGCCTAATGTAAGAATTGCTAATCTTGATGAAAATGGAAGCAAGCGATGGCTGCCCCAAGATCAGGTTAATGCAATTTATAATAGTTCCCACTGCGGCCTATGTCTATCCAAGCAAGAAGGTGCGATGCATGCCAGTATGGAATATCTCCTTGCCGGCATTCCTATTGTAACAACCATCAATCAAGGCGGACGCGACTTCTATTTCGATGGAAGGTTTGTTCGGTGGGTGAATGATACACCTAGTGATGTGTCCAATGCTGTCCGCTCACTGACAAGCGAAGGTATTGATCCACAGTTTATCCGATCTGAGACTTTGCGAAAAATTGACATGAATATAGATCATTTTGTTGTTAGTATATCTGAATACCTGAAAATCTCTGCCTCTGTATTTAAGAGCTCTTTGAGTAAAGTCTTTAACGATAAGCTAATCGTGCCAAAAAAGTTAAGCGATATCATCGATCAATTGCCTCCACGTTTGTTATCATGATGAGGATTTCGTTTTTTGGGGCAAGTGTGACTGCACAGGGCAAAGATTCAGGTTACATTACTCATCTTAGGTCTTTGTGTGGTCAGCACAACATTGGCCTTGAATGTTTTGCTTATTCAGCGTGTCATTTTAACGATGCAGGCTTTTTTAAGGCAGATGAAGTTATCAACAACATGGCGAATATTTGCTTCTTTGACTGGAATACGACTGGCATGGGCGAGTTTGATTCAAACAAGCTTCACTATGTGCTGGCGAGTCTGTTGAACAATGATACATTGCCGGTCTTTTTGATTTTTCCGCGGACTGACACGAATCTTCTTGGCGACAGAGAAGCTGAAAGGCAGGTCATGACTTTATCAAAAGACTATAATCTTCCTTTTCTTGACTTGAGAAAGTCAATTGATCACAGCGTGCATCTTCGGGATAATGTGCACACAAATAAGGAAGGAGCAATCTTGTATGCCAAGGCGATCTTTGATTTCTTGTTGTCAGGTGAGGTTGTCTGTCCACCCGCAACAACCCTAAGCAAGATTAGCGAGTATCATCCTTACAAGCTTTCCAGCTTTAGAGTTGATTCTACCATTAGTCCGCATCGGGCGCTAAAGCTATTGACTGTTGCGTCTGGTTCATTTCCGGAAATTGTTTTGCGTATCAAAGTGGGTCCTTATTCTCCGGTGATCAATATTTCGTATAATGAAACGCTTGTAAGATCTATCAACCTCTTTGACCAGTGGTGTCACTTTGAGCGTGAGATGTATTACACGATCTTGGCTCCTTGGCAAGCAGCGACTGATCGTGCTGAAGTTTTAATTGAAGTGAACGCAGATCCCCCGGATCGGACGATTACCAGGGATCCTGGTTTTGAATACAATGGATCAATGTTCGTGCCACTGATTGAGTGCTACACGGCAGACATTGAGGTTCAATCACGTGAGTATGTTTAGAAATGATCTAAATGGACGCCATCCTTCGGTTGGAGGTGGCTTCCGCAATGATTGATCATTGCTTTGAAGGCTGCGAGCGTACCGATGTCGCACGCCTTGGCGGTGGCCAGCCAATGGCTTGGCTGCAGGTCCCACCGCTGCTAGCGGGTCTAGGCGTGGTTTTTCACGAGGTTGTTCATGCATGCAGCTGAGCGAGCCGAGATGCTGCTGGGATTACCATCCTTTTAGGCTCACCGTTCTGCGATGGGAGGCCAGATACGTTTTCAGCATCCTGCTAGCGAAAACGCTCATTCGGCCTCGCGTGGCAACCCAGGCGAGTTCACGATCCGCCAGCTGGCCGCGTTGGTACGGGCGCGCATCAACCCTGAACTTCCGCTCATTGAGAAGCCGCTTCCTGCCGCCGACCCCACCCAGCGCCACGGGAACCGGTAATGCAGCCCATCATTGTGCTGGAGCAGGCTCTGGCGCCCACAATCACTTACTCCAGAGAGGCCCTTGGCCGATGACCATGCCCATTCGCACGATCTGCTGCATCGGCGCCGGTTACGTGGGCGGGCCCACCATGGCTGTGATCGCCGATCGCTGTCCCCAGATCCAGATCACGGTGGTGGATCTCAATGCCGCCCGCATCGCGGCCTGGAACGCTGCCGATCTCTCTTGCCTCCCCGTTTATGAGCCTGGCCTCGATGCTGTGGTGGCCCGTTGCAGGGGCCGCAATCTGCACTTCTCCACCGCTGTGGAGGCGGCCATCGCCAGCGCGGACATGGTGTTTCTCTCGGTGAACACACCCACCAAGAAGCGCGGTGTTGGCGCCGGCCAAGCCAGCGACCTGCGCTGGATCGAAGCCTCCGCGCGTCAGGTGGCGGCTTGCGCCCAGGGGCACACGATTGTGGTGGAAAAGAGCACCCTGCCGGTGCGTACAGCCGCCATCATCACGGCCATCCTTGGCGCCGCTCAGGGCGAAGCCAGCACCAGCGGCGAGCCCAAAACGTTCTCTGTGCTCTCCAATCCCGAGTTCCTTGCCGAAGGCACGGCCATTTCAGATCTCGAACATCCCGATCGCGTGTTGATCGGCGGTGAGGATCCCGCCGCCATCGAGGCGCTCGCGGGCCTCTATGCCCACTGGGTGCCAGCTGAGCGCGTGCTGCGCACCAACCTCTGGAGTTCTGAACTCTCCAAGCTCACGGCCAATGCCTTCCTGGCGCAGCGCATCTCCTCGATCAACTCTATCGCTGCCCTCTGTGAAGCCACCGGTGCCGATGTGCAGGAAGTGGGCCGCGCCATCGGCACCGATTCGCGCATCGGCGCCAAATTTCTCAACGCAGGCCCTGGTTTTGGCGGCAGTTGCTTTCAGAAAGACATCCTCAACCTGGCGTATCTCTGTGACTACTACGGCCTGCATGAAGTGGCCGCCTACTGGCAGCAGGTGGTGGAGATCAACACCTGGCAGCAACACCGCATCGCGCGCCTGGTGGTCAACCGTTTGTTTGGCACGGTATCCGGTAAACGCCTTGCAGTGCTTGGCTTCGCCTTCAAGGCCAATACGAACGACACGCGTGAATCGCCGGCCATTCGCATCTGCCAAGACCTCCTGAACGAAGGCGCTTTTCTGGCCATTCACGACCCCAAAGTCTCGGTCGAGCAGATCTCCTTGAATCTCGGGCAAGAGGAGGCGCAGGGTGCAGAAGGGGTATGGCAACGGGTGTCCACGCCGCTTGATGCTGCCCGTGGTTCCGATGCAGTGCTCATGCTCACCGAGTGGCCTGCTTTCCGGCAGATCGATTGGGTTGCCATCGCAGCGGTGATGCGCCACCCTGCCTGGGTCTTTGATACCCGTGCGATCGCGGAAGCCGCCGCAGTGCGGGCTGCGGGCCTGCGCCTCTGGGTGGTGGGGAAGGGTGAGGGGTAGGGATCTTGCAGTAGAGGCACACCACCAAGGTGGCTTTGCCGCCTCACATACCAAAGCGAGTCAGCCGATCTCCATCCAACGCCAGTCTTCCCATTCGGTCTCCTGCTGCCGGTAACCCTGTGCCCCTGAGCAGAGGCTGAAGGTCTTGCTGCTCCGCCCTGACGCCGTTCCCTCCCCTCGGCGCCAGCACCGGTGCCACACTGCCCAAAGCAACACTCACAAGTCTGTGCCGATCCTTGGGCGCGGTGGCCGCCGCCTCAGCTGGCTTTGGGCACTCCTGATCGGTCTCTCTGTCTTCAAGGGAGCCAGCACGCTGTGGTTGCCCCCGTCGTCACCGCTGCATGAACCCCTCTGCAACCTGATGGGCGGGCTGCCTACCTGCCGTAAGTAACACGCGGGCTAGTGCCGCTACGGTCATGGCAGAGAACGAAGCGCCGCTTTCGTCGGATCCGCCCGATCCGCTTCACCTCCTGCAGCCATGTCGATCTCCTCGACATCCGTTTCCCCGTCAACCAGCAAATCGGCATTCCTTTCCTAGTTGCCGCCGTGGCGGCGCTTCTTGGCGAAGACGAAGTCTTCTCAGACTCTTGCAGGAGTGTGGCGAGGATCAAGCGGTGCTGTGCACTTTTGCGCTGCACCAGGGCCCGTGCTCGGCCCTGGCCTGCAGGGCTACACTGATGGAGCGTTGTCTACACGCTTCCAGCCGTGATCCTGGCCCTGAAAGAGCGTCTGCGGCGCCTGCAGCGCCAGAGCCACACCACAGCGAACAAGCAAGCCGCACTCGTCAACCGGCTCGACCAGATCGCCCTGCGTTGTGCTGGGCGGCCGATCAGCGATCGCCGCAGCGCAGAGGAGATCCTCGGCTACAACGCCACGAGCCTGAGTCTCTGAAAAAAATGCTTCCGTCTTATCAAAAGAGCTGTTAAAAAATGACAATCAAGTGTTGCATAGATTGAGTCACTTGCGAAGTGGTTCGCCTTGGCGATGGCTCGATCATCGCGTCTACTTAGAGGGTGTCTGAATCGCGTTGCATCATCAGGGCCCACCAGTGAAAGGCTTGACCATGCATTGATAGAATGTTATGAGTGAGACCCGCCAAAGCTAGCCAGATATCAATCTCGCTTGCTATGCCTGTATTTCGCCTAGTGGGTTACCGCGGAAAGATGAAGGCGGCGTGTTTTGCGCAGCTCTATAACCCGATCAGTTCACGCCGCAGGGGCCTTCCCCCGGGGCGGCACCAGGCCTTTGGTTTAAGCCCCACGGCGATCCCCTCCAGCGCCAGCCCGTGATCGAGCTGGCCCAGCAGCAGCTGGGCTGGCAGCCCGCCATCCCCCTGGCTGACGGCCTGCAGCGCACCATCTCCTGCATCGTCGCGGGCTACGTCGGCGGACCCACCATGGCGGTCATCGCCGATCGCTGTCCCCACATCCAGGTCACCGGCGTCGATCTCAACGAACGCCGCATCTCCGCTAGGCGGCCATGGCCTTCGAAAGCCGTGGGGCGGCGTTCTCCAGGCAGGGCAGCATCGGCTCACTCACCGCTGCTATCACGCTGGAGGTGGCCTCTGCCATCTCCAGCGGGGCCTACTGCCTTTGAGGGCCATCGCCACCGTTGCCCTCTGGGGAGCGATTTGGTTGGTAACTCTCCCCATCACGGAATAGGCAGAGAGGATGTCATAGAGAGGGCTGAGGCGAAAGGCACCACCGACACTCAGCGACAGCAAAAAATTCTTGGCATGGCCGTCGATGGCGGCTGAATGCGGGCCAGCAGCGTCATCAGCGCAACGATTCCTGGGCCGCCATCACGTTGATCGTTCAATCCAGGCGGCAGCCCGAGCGAGTGATCGGCTCAGGGGCCTGTCGGTAGGAACTTGGCCAACTGGGTTGCCACGCCGACCTGATCGCTAACCCCCAAAGCACCGAGGTTGCCGAGCACCAGTCGCTCATCAAGGGTGAAGAGCTTGAGCCTCACCACACAGTCGTGAGGCAAACCGGCCGCCTTCCGATCCTCAATCGGCCAATCCAGGGGCCAGGAGGATTGGCGCGCCGAGGTGATCATGGCCAGCAACAGGTGGCCGCAGGCCTGCTGAAAGCCAGGCTGCGAGAGCACCAGCGCTGGCCGCCGCTTCTGGGCCTGGCGATCCGTGAACGGAAACGGCACCCGCACCACCGCGAACTGTTCGAAAGCACTCATAGATCGGCAAACGCTTGCTCATCGGCCGGGCTGCTCCATTCGCTCAGCGTTCCCTCCAGCCCACGCAGATAGGCCACATCCAACGGAGCCACAGCCCGCACCCGCACCGCGCCATCCTCCAGCTCCCAGCTGAGCTGATCGCCCTGACGCAAACCCAGGGCGTCTCGCACCGCCTTCGGCACCGTGACCTGCCCCTTGGCAGTGAGTGTCGCGACGTCCATCGCAAGCCCTCGTCCATCTGAACCCAACCTAGGCGGAATGCGTCCTTGCGGTAAGGAGGCCTTGCTCGACCCAGCCCAGTGGCCCCATCAGCTGCAGCCGTTCCTGTATGGCGTGGCTGCAGACTCGACCACAGGGATCGGGGCCTGCTGCCTTTGAGGGCCATCCCCTCGGACCACCGACAAGGCTGATCGATTCATCTACCCGCAGGCTTCTGCGTAGGCGAAGCCTTCTCGAAGAGAAGCAGTGGACTCTGATGGAGGAGTGGCCCTATGTGAGGCCCGGCGCCTCGGCGACCCAGAACGCCTGTTGCCGGTCTACCTGCGGATCGACAACAGCCGAAGGTGCCGCATTGCCCTGGGTTGTCTCAACCCCAACAGTGGCTCGATCAGCTGCTGGCATGAACAACCTGGTGGCCATCCACAGTGATCCTGGCCCTGAAAGAGCGTCTGCGGCGCCTGCAGCGCCAGAGCCATACCACAGCGAACAAGCAAGCCGGCCTCGTCAACCGGCTCGACCAGATCGCCCTGCGTTGTGCTGGGCGGCCGATCAGCGATCGCCGCAGCGCAGAGGAGATCCTCGGCTACGACGCCACGGGCCTGCCCACCTGATGGTGATCGATTCCTCGGCAGTGCTGGCCATCCTGCAGAACGAACCGGAGCGTCACGCCTTCAACGAAGCCATCGCCGCAGCAGAACAGTGCTCTCTCTCTTCTGCTTCCCTGGTAGAGCTCTCCATTGTGATGGAGGCACGCTTTGGTGCTGATGGCCAGGGAGATCTTGATCTGTTTCTAAGCACGGCGCTGATCGAAATCATCAGCCTGGATCGTGAACAGGCTGAACTCGCTCGCCAGGCCTTCAGTCGTTATGGCAAAGGGCGTCATCGGGCCGGGCTCAACTTCGGCGATTGTTTTTCCTATGCCCTGGCCAAGTGGCTCGATCAACCCTTGCTCTTCAAAGGTGACGACTTCTGCCACACCGATCTCCAGCCCGCCACCGCCCGCAACCAGGCCTGATCGATGTCGGCCGCCTCGCCCACCCTCGCCCCTTCTGGGGCGTCGTTATCCCACTCGGCCCTCCTGATTAGTGCCGGTCGATCGAGGAACGGCCTTACGCCGCCATGGCCTTCGAGAGCGGCAGGACAGCCTTCTCAAGGCCTGACAGGATCGGCTCCCTCACCGCCGCTTCAAGATCGCCATACAGCCCCAACCGTGAGCAGGAGCACGTACGATCTAGTCAGATGACTAGTTATCCAGGGAGGAGCAGGGATGGCGATCTGGCCGGTGCAGCACGCCAAGGCACGGTTCAGTGAGCTCCTCGATGCCTGCGTGCGGGAGGGGCCCCAGGTGGTGTCTCGCCGTGGGGCGGAAACCGCCGTGCTCGTGCCGATTGAGGAGTGGCGCCGCCTTGAGGCTGCGGCCCGCCCTTCCCTCAAAGAGCTCTTGCTGGCCCCCTCAGCACGCAGCGAAACCCTGGTGCCGCCCCGGGGGAAGGCACGGCGGCGTGAGCTGATCAGCCTGTAGGTGCTGCGATGTATCTCCTCCACACCAACGTGGTTTCAGAGTTGCGCAAACCACGCCCCCATGGCGCGGTATTGGCTTGGCTCGATGGCGTAGACGACGCCAACCTGCATCTGGCCACGGTGACCCTGGGCGAAATCCAGGCAGGTATTGAGATCACCCGTGAGCAAGACCCTGGCAAAGCCAGCGAGCTCGAAGCCTGGCTGGATCTGGTGAGCCTCAGCTACAACGTTTTGCCGATGGATGGATCAGCCTTTCGCTGCTGGGCCCGGCTGATGCATCGCCAATCCAACACCCTCTATGAAGACGCGATGATCGCCGCCATCGCCAAGGTGAACCACCTCACCGTGGTGACCCGCAATGGGGCAGATTTTCAAACGTTTGAGGTGCCACTACTCAATCCCTTCGAAACAGATCGCTGAAGCTACCGAGCGGACCCTGTCACCCACCCAGCCGTTCACAGGCTGTGCTGATGGAAGAGATCAGGCCATCTCAATCCTGAGGCTCATTCCGCTCACTCCTGATCAGCCTCTCTGTCAACAGGTTGACCGCTCTGGAAGGGGTGCGCTGAATCCGCCAGCCCCTGTTCCTGGGCCAGTGCGGCCAGGCGCCGGTCTAGGGACCACAGGCGGCAATGGCTCAACCTGGCGGACGCCAGCAGGTGAGCATCGACATAGCCGATCCCCCGACCCATCAGCTGGTTGCGCTCGATCAGCAGCAGCACCTCCGCATCACTGGCCACCACTGCCGCTGGCAGGCCCTGCAACAGCTCGAGCACGTCACGACGGTTGCGCAGCTGGCCGCACGCCAGTTCGCCGATCACCCAGGGATGGATCAGTACCTCGCCCTCCTGCAGGAGCGTGTCGAGGCGGGTCAGTCCATGGCGCAGATGCTCCACCCACACGGAGGTGTCGACGAGGATCAAGCGGCGCTCCGGCGACGGGGGATCGGCTCCAGAGCCGGTTCACTGCCGCCAAGTGCGGCCAGGCGTTTCGCGCTTTCCCGCTGCACCAGGGCACGCAGGGCCTCCTTGAGCAAGCCACTGCGTTCCAGGTGGCCGCACAGCTGCTCTGCTCTGGCCAGTAGTTCATCGTCGAGCGTCACTGTGGTGCGCATGGTCCCGCCCATTGCAGGAATCAATCTAAGCGTCATCTGATGTCGCCAGTGATGCGCTCACTCGCCCGGCGGGCCACACGGATACAGCTCTGTCTACGCGCCTCCAGCCGTGGCCATCAACATCCGCAACGCCGAGGCCAAAAGCACATGGCTATGAGCCACGAGCGGATGCTCTAGCCACCGGGATGGGGGCTTTCAGCCGCTTCCTCACCATTGCGCCTGACCACGACGCCACCGACGGCAAGGCTTAGCGCTTTCGCCCATCAGCACGGCAGCTCACGGGGCTGGAGCACCAGTTCGACCCCCAACGCAGCCAGCAGGCGGTAAAGGCTGTGGATCGTGCAGCGCTGGGGGTCGTTCTCCAGGGAGGACACCGTTTTCTGCTGCAGGCCTCCTCGCGCGGCCGCCTCCGCCTGGGAAAGCCCCAGCTCCTTCCGGCGACTGCGCAGCGCAACGCCCAGCTGCGCCGGAAGGCGTACCACGTGCCACAAATCGCATCCCCCACAAGGAATGAATTCAACCCATCCCCTGTGGGGCGTAAATGCAGTTAATCCCCTGCAGGGGATGCGTACGGTCTGTTCGTGCCATTGGCGGCCCCAATTCAGGCCATCGAAGACCGCCAGCTCACTGCCTTTCGGTGTCGAGGCTCAGAGAGTGGTCTGCTCGATCCCATTGGCCACGCCCACATCCACACCATGCTTGAGCTTGGGGCTGATCCTGTAACCCGCTAGCAGCGGTTTGTCTGCTTCGGTGCTGGGCTCAGCAGTGGATGGCGTCCAATACCAGCGGTAGGCGCTTACCTCCTCGCCACGGTTATCCCGAAACCGCACGCACTCCTTGCGCTGCAGCGCGCTGCTCGCCAAGGGCTCAATCCCCAGAGCTTCAGGGTCATCGCTGTCGGTGATCAGCACGCTCTCCAGCTCGATCCCAGCGTTTCCCCACAGCGCGTCCTCCACCTTGAGGCACCCTGCAGCGCAGTCGAGCACGATCGTGCGCAACAACCTCTGATGTCCCGCTGCTGTCGGGTAGGCGCGGGTGAGGTCCAGCTGCACCCGCACCAGGCTGGCGCCGGTCTCCACTGCCAGTAGCTGGGCGGCATAGGCGCGCCCCGCCGCTTGTTCGTGGCCGTTCACGATCGGCACGGAGTGGCCGCTGCTGCGGGTGGCCAGCAGTGTGTAGCGCTTTGGGCCGAAGGTGTCGGCGGTGTATTCCGGTGCTCCCAGTTCAATCGCCAGCCGCTCGCCATCCACATTGAGCAGGAAACTGCCGCAGTCGTTGTGGTTGTGCGGTTCATCGTTGTGGCCCCCCTTCACCGCCAGTTCCCAGCAGCAGCCCTGGCTGTCCAGCCGTCTTACCACCACCAGGCCGGCGTCGCTGTCGATCCAGTCGCCGCACGCCGGTTCCGTGGCCGTGGCCTGCACGTCCGCACTGGGGGCCTCCAGCAGCATGCGTGTAAGATAGAAGAGATCGCAACGCTGATGTTGCACATCGAATCGCCCGTTGAGAGCTTGCTGGTAGAGCCGCACTCCCGCCTGGGTGCACTCCGCTAGATCCAGCCGCCGTCCCAGCAGCATCAGCAAACTCGCTCGGGGCGGCATGCCGAGCCGGCTGTCAGCCACATTCACCATCTGGCCGCCGCGCAGCAGCATCGCCGGCCCGAAGCAGGCGATCGCCCGGGTGCGATCGTCCTGCCCGGACACCAGGCTCTGCTCACCGTCACTCCAACGCTCCAGCTGCTCATTGAGCAGGGCAAACCAGCCGAAGCCGTATTCCCAGTAAGTGATCCCCTCCAGGCAACTGCCCTCAGCACTGAAGCCTTCGAGAAACACCTGCAGATTCCGTTGGCTGGCGTCCACCAATTCCTGCAGCCATGGCGCTTCCGGCGCCAGTGCCAGTGCCGCCCCCAGCAGCCCCTGATGGCACACCGCGTTCCAGTTGCTGGCCTGGGTCGTCCAGAAACTGGCCTCGGGTTTGGCCAGAAATGAGCCCACCATTTCCGCCAGCACCCGCTCACGCATCTGAGCCACCCAGGCCGGCGGCAGCCAGTGGCCGAACAAGCTCACCAGCTCGCCGCAGAGATTGGCCGTTTCTGCGGCGAACAGATCGATCACCCCGGCATCGATCCCGCTCGGATCACGCACGTGGGCCGGCCAGGCCCAGGAGGGCTCAGCCAGCAGCTCCTGAATCGCCGCCAACAGCTGGCCCCACCACGTGCCCCCTGGGTTGACAGTGGCCTCAGGATCCAGCAGCAACCGCACCGCGGCCCGCGCCAGCCGCCGCCGCCGCTCCTGCCACACCCGCTCAAACGGCAGCCGCTCGCCGCTGCGATGCACCTGGCTGTAGAGCTCGGCCGTCAGCAATGGCAATGGCGCGCGGCAGTCAGCCACCTCCAGCGCTTTGAGTTCAGCCACTAGGGCATGGCCGTAGGGGGTGTGGGCGGCAGCCTGCCAACGGGCATCACCCCACGCGGGCAGCAGGGCCTGTGACGACGGCAAAGCCAATGACGATTGAACGGTTGTGAGAGATCCCAATCCTCAGGCCATCAGCCCTCAATAAAAATCCGCCTCCCGCTCCATCTCCTCCGCCAGCAGCGCCGCCAGGTCAAAACCGCGCGCCTGCCAGTAGGCCTGCACCGCCAGTGCCGCATGGTCATTGCCGCCTTTCGGCCCGTTGAAGGCATGCCACAGCGTCTGCTCCTGGGCCAGCGGCTCCGGGCTTGCCGGCGGAAACGCCAGTTCGTCGGTCTTCGCGGCGGCATTCGGCTGCAAAATCACCGCCTGCACCCCCTGGCGTGCCGTCAGCCAGCGCAGCCACAGGTCGTCGTGCGTGGGGGCCAGCGCCAGCGCGGCCTCCAGTTCAAGATCCTCGGGAAACCAGCGGCGCCGGTACAGCACCCCGCTCTGGCCGGTGGGCAGGTTGGCCAGCCGTGGCTCCCGCACGCCGTCGTGCCATTCGCTGTAGGGCCGGAATGGGCCGCCGCTCAACGCTTCGCCCAGTGCCCCTTCCAACAGCCGGATGCGCCGGCCGCGGTGCGCAACCACGCAGCCATGGCGGGCGTGGTTGCGCACCAGATATTCGATGAACCGCGGCGGGTAGAGCGTGTCGTCGTCCACCGTGATGAACAGGTCATCGTCGTTCCCTGCCTCGGCCGCGCCGGAGCTGCTGGCCTGCCCGTAGCCACCGGCCTGCAGGAAGGGCGCGATCTTGCGGTAGGGCCCCAGGTTGGGCACCCAGTGCAGTTGCACCCAGCCATCCGCCGTGAGCTCCCGCAACACCGGCTCGTCGCCGGCCACCCCCTGATCGAGCAGATGCGGCTCGTGCGACAGGTGCAGGTGCACCCGGGCGGGCTGGTAGGTCTGCTGCCGCAGCGAGGCCAGTACCGCCGGCAGGCTGGCCAGTCTGCCGCTGATCGCCGTCAGCGTCACCGGTGGACCCACCACGGCGGGGGGGCGCAGCTGCGGATGGGGGATGTTCAACACCTCCAGTGCCGCCGCCAGGTTGAGCCGCACCACCTGCAACGCCGCCGCTTGCTCTTCGGCGTGGCTGGCCCCGTGGTCGCGGGTCTGCCCGGAGGCCTGCTGGGTCATCGCGCTGGCCCCCGGCACGGCACAACGCCAGCCTATGGGAGCTCTCCAGCCCTAGCAGGCCTGGCGTTCCTCAGGCGCAGCCTCACCCTGCTCCAGCCAGCGGCGGGCCTGCCGGCGCCGTCGGTGGTGGAACAGCTGCGTCACCGGTTCCTCTTCCGGCAGCCCCACCGGCCGGGGCAGCGCCACCCCCAGCGCCAGCTGGCGGCGCAGCGATGGCAGCGGCACCAACTGCAGGCCTGCCGGCAGCGCCCCCTGGGCCAGTGTCGGCGCGGCCCAGCGGGCGAAAACCCCGCTCAGCAGGCAGGCGCCGGTGAGGTCCCAGCGGCTGTAGGCCTGCCCGTCGAGCGCCTGGAGGCAGGCCTGCTCCAGTGCCGCCCCTACCCACGGATGCTGCGGCGCGGCAGCCACCAGCTCCAGGCTGATGCCCAGATCATCGTCTTGGCAGAGCAGCAGCTCCGCCCCATCAAGCAGCGGCGTGAGCGGTTGCAGTGGGCGCGTGTTCCACTCCGGTGCCACGCCGCCATGCAGCCACAGCATCGCCAGCCGCAGCAGATCGCCCCGTACCGCCGGGTCGTTCACGCCGTGGCAGGCCGCCCGAACCAACGGCGGCACCTCAACCTGCGCCGCTTCCTCCACAGCGTTGTGATCCAGCCATGCCAGCTCCCAGTCCGGCAGTTGCTGGCGCCAGTGGCCTTCCAGCGCCTCCAGTTCGGCGTTGCTGCCCGGGTAGCGGCGCAGCAGCCAGAGCTTGGCGGGGATCCTGCCGGCCGTTGCTGGCAATGGCGGTGCGGCCTCCTCCATCAGTACGTGCCGCAGCCGCTGCTGCAGCACAAAGGCCACCGCGGTGGCCTGGGGATGGCGCTGCACCAGCGCCGCCAGTTGACGCACCGCCGTGGCAGGGTCGTGGTCCTGCTGCTCCAGCGCCCGCAGCGCGCGCAGGGCCTGTTGGTCGGCCGCCAGCTCCAGCCGCCACTGGCGCAGCGGTTCGCTCTTCACCTGGGCGTGGTCGTCGGGGTGGTTGCTGGCGGCCAGCAGTTGCCGCAGCCGTTCCCGCAACTGCCCCGCTGCTTCCAGATCGGCCTGCAGATAGGCGAGCCGCTCTGCCCGCTCCAGTGCCCGGCGGCGCAATGGCGTGAGCTGCTCGGCAACACTCAACGCATCGATCGTGCGCAACAGCCCCATCGCCACCGTGAGGCGGCCCCGCCGTTGGGCCAGCTCCGCCGCCTGCCAGAGCTTGCCGAGCGGATCGGCGCCCTCGGCCGCCGGTAGGGCGCAGTAACGCGCCAGCAGGGCGTCTGCCTCCGGCAGCAGCTTCGCCGACGCTTGCTGCAGATCGTTCAGCAGCGCGGCTTGATCGCCTACCACAGGGTCACCACAACGCCATGGATAGCGATCGATCAGGGCTTAGCGCAGGGCCAGTGCCTTCTCTGAACGGCTGGGAGCACCAGCGACCAACCGCTGGCGGATCTCCACAGGCAGCTGGCGTGCGAACGGAATCCGCGGCAGCGCCAGCTCCACCATCGCCGCGCCGTTGCCATACAGCGCCTGATAAGCGGAGAAGTTGTCCCAGCTCTCACGGCTGAACTGATTGCCGCGCGCCGTTGCGAAATAGGTTTCGCACAGCAGGCCGTTGGCCCACACCAGTGCGTGGCGCTCCAGCTCAATCGAGTAGTACGTCACCGTGCCGGCATGCCACTGCTCAAGTTGGCGGATCGTGCGGCCATTGATCAGCCCTTGAGCTTCCACCAGGCACCCTTCAATCAAGAAGGCGTGGCTGGGGGTGCAATGAATCGCTTGCTCCGGCCCCATACTCCCCAACGCTCCGGCTTCGATGAAGATCGGCATGCGGCCAGTGGAGCGCAATTGCCACAGCGTGCGGGTGGTTTGCCCTACAAAGCGCACGGCATGAGTGCCCGATGGCGTAAGCACCTCATCGCCCACCTCCAAGGCCGCTACATCCTTGCTGCTGCCATCCGCAAGCCGCACACTTGCGCCCTCAACGAGGCACAGAACCAGAGGCTCTGTCGATGAAGATGTCTTGTATTCAACTTTGAATTGTACGAGTTCGTCGTTCGTAGCAAGAACATAGGTGCGACCAGGATCCAGGCCTTCAGGTGCGCCTTTAGAGGGTTTGCCGCCTTCGGAGCCAGGCACATCGAGCACAAAAATAGGATAGCCTTCATAGGAATATCCTGTATAAGTATAGCTTTCCTTCCCGTCGCTGGGAGTCACCGTCTCTCCAATGGTGAGTTTGCCATTATTAGATTTTTTTGGCTCATCAAGCTGGATCTCTTTTCCCAGTCTGGATTCTACCGTGAACGAATCTCCACTCTCATTAGTGAAGTTGATCTGGTAGAAAAAGCTGTACGTCTCTTGAATTTCTTTAGTTTCTTTAGTCTTTGCCATAATGTCAAAGTTAGATTTCGCAAAGCTACCCGGCCTCCAAGTTCCCGCAAGAATTCTTTAAAAAAGTTAACCTAAGTTGACTTCGTTGATGTTCCGTGCTACTGGCTGGCTATTGGTTTTGCTGTCTTGTTCGGCTCGCTCCTCCCGTTGATGGCGCGCCTGGCCCCCGATCGGCGGTGTCAGCTGCGCCGATCGGGGGCCAATGCCAGCCCGGCTGCTGGCCCCTAGGGTTTTCAGCATGCTTGAGCTCGAGCACTTGCTCCACCGCCTCGATCAGGCGGTTGCGGCCCCCCAGGCTGGCCAGGGCAACGCACAGCCCATCGATCAGCCACCTGATCAGGCCCCCGATCCGCTCAGCGAGGTCTGTGAACAGGTGGCGGATGTCCTGCTTGGGCTGGGCCTCACCGCCTACGCCGCCCGCTGGCGCACCTGGGCCCTGCTGCCACCGCCTCCACCCCAGCTTGCTGCGGCCATCGCCGAGGTCCGCCAGGAGCTGGTGCGCTTTGGGCCTGAACCGGATGGGCAGCTTCCGGTCGATCCCGTGGCGGCGGCCCGCCAGGTGCTGGCGCTGCAGCTCAAGTTACCCGCGGCCTCACAGGTGGCGGCCTGGGCTCGGGCCCTGCTGGCGGCAGGCGATGGTGCTGCCGCCGTGGAGTTGTTGCAGCGGCAGGCCGTGGCCGGTGGCCTCCAGCCGGATCACTGCAACGCCATCGCCTCCGCCTTGCTGCAGTTGGAGCAGTGGTGGGAAGCCGAGCGCTGGCTCTGCACCAGCCTCAGCAAGCAGCGCAACCAGCCGCGGCCCTGGTTTCTGCTGGCCCGCCTGTTGTTGCAGCAGGGCGTGCTCGATGAGGCCTTCGAAGCGGTGCAGCAGGGCCTCGCCCGTGATCCCACCAGCGATTGGGGGCGCAACCTGCGCGCCCGCATCCTGCTGGCCGGGGGCAGCTGGCGCAGCTACGACCTGCTCACAGCCGACCCCCAGGGGCTGCCGAGCGATCCGGCGCTTCGGCAGGATCTGCAGGACAACGCCCAGCGCCAGCGCCTGAACCACCGCACGGCGGCGGACGCACCGACGGCCGATCTGCCCCTGGGCGAGCGGCTGCGGTTGCGCCACCTGTTCCCGCGCGATGGCTTGGTGGTGGTGTTGCACGGCCATCCCACCGGCGCCCTGCACTGGTGCCTGGCCCAGGAACTGTTGCCCGAGGGCCTTGAGGTGCAACCGGTGGCGAGCCGTGAGCCCCTGTTGATGGCGGAGGCACTGGCAACGGCGGGTCTGCGCAGCCGCAGCGAACAATCCTCCCCTCTGCTGCGCCAACTGGCTGCTGACGCAAACCAAGCCGTGGCGCTGCTGGTGATCCAGCGGCCCAGCGGCAGCAAGTTCCCTACAGCCCTGGGCCTCCTCTGGCCGAAGGTGGCCCATCTGCTCACGCCCGTGGGGCTGGTGGAGCCGCCGGGCTTCAGCGCTGTGGCCTCCCTGGGCGGCTGGCAGCTGCTCGCTTCAAGCCAGTTGTGACTGAACCTATACGAGCGTGGAGCATGTCCAGCACATGCTTTTGATTCTCAAGTGCAATCCTTAATACCATTTCCGGATCAAAAAAGTTGTAAGCGATACAGCTATCGGCATGTGCGCATGGCGTAAGATGTACCTATCGAGTTGGTCCGTTCCTAGCCATGTCCTTCATTGCGCCTCCTCCCTCAAGCATCTTTGGCACGAGGCCGCTCGATGAAGAGGGAGGGGGAATACTCCCCTTGGAGCCAGTCAATCCAGACACTATTGATGATTTTGTCGGGGAGCGCACCCTGGTTGACGGAACCAACGGCCCTGTTGAAGTTGGTGGTGTTGGCGCAACGTGGGCGACCATCCCAGTTCCCACCGGCGAAACGAACGAAATTCTTCTGACGGGCGAGAGCAATACCCTCATCCTTGGTGCCGGCGCCACCAATGTGCAGGTGCAGGGCAGCGGCAACATTGTTGAAGCTCGGCAGGAAATTGGTGTGATTGACAGCCCCAAGGTGATCAGCCTTGGCGATTTCGGCGCTGGCAGCGATTCCAATAACCCCAACGTCAAGGTTGATCTGAACAAGACCACTGCCGGCAACGAGATCGGCACGACAACCTCCATCCTTGACGCGGCTGGTGGTGGCCAGCTCGGCACCGACTTCCAGAACTACGCCCACGGCGGCACCGGCAACGACACCATCTACGGCGGCAGCGGCTCCGACTTCATCCGCGGCGGCTCCGGTGATGACCAGCTCTACGGCTTCGGTGGCAACGATCTCGTCCGCGGTGGTTCAGGGTCTGACTTCGTCAGCTTGGGTATCGGTGGCAACGACACCCTCTATTACACCTCCGATCAGCTCGGCGGCGGCGACGTCGACACCGTCAGCGACTTTACCTTTAGCGACGACAGGCTGGCCTTCGACGCTTCTGCTGTTGGTGCTGTTGGTCCTATTGATGAATCCGACTTCAGCGCATTCGCTGGCTTCAACACCTCCACCCTTTCGGTCACCGTCGACGGCAACACCACTCAAGTGGTGGCTGGCAACGGCTATCTCTGGCAGCAGGACGACATTCTCTTCGTGGTTTGATAGCCGAATCAGCCGGTTTGCGGCCCTTTGGTTAGCCCTCCCTCAGCCCGCTGGTTTTCCCTTGAGATCCGGGCAGCTGCACCCACTTTTGGCTTGCCGCTGCAGCTCAGCTTCAACCTGAACGACGGCAGCAAGGCGCAGCATCACGTGCGTCTTGCTGAGGCTTCCTGTTCGGGGATGGTGGTGCTGCCGTTGGCGGATCAGCCCCTCGGGGTGCAAGCCGTTGTGCCGGATCGGCCTGGCTCACCGCTTCAGGTGTCCTGGCGCCCCATCACGCCGCGGCTGGCAGGCCTCGCCATGGCCCGCCAGCTCTGTGCCGAGGATCCGGCCACCCTCTTTCACGATTGCCTTGAACTCCACCGCCAGCTGGAGCCCCTGCCTCCCAGCCAGGCGCTCACCCGCCTCTGGCAGCGCTACGCCTGCTGGCTCGCCGAGCGGCCCCGTCCCGTGCTGGCGCCGCACCCCCTGGAAGGCCGGCCCTTCGCCGATGGTCGCTTCCAGCCGCCCGCCGCTGAAGCCAGCGTGGCCCGCCTTCGCACCCTCTGGCCGCTGCTGTTGCAACGGCTCAAGCCCGCTCCCACCGTGAGTGTGGTGCTGCCGCTGTTCGGCCAGGAGGCCGTCACCCTGCGCTGCCTCGAAAGCCTGGTGCAGGAGCAGCTGCGCCGGCCCGATCCACCGGCCAACCTCGAGATCCTCCTCCTCGACGACGCCTCCCCCGCCGGTTCCATCGATCAGCTGGTCGCCCTGGTGGCCGAACTCGACAGCAAGCACCTGCGCATGCTGCGCCAGCCCGACAACCTCGGCTATCTGCGCACCTGCAACAGCGGTGCCGCCAACGCCACCGGCGAACTGCTCTGCTTTCTCAACAACGACACCGTTGTGACCTCCGGCTGGTTGGACGAACTGATCGGCAGCCTGGAAGGCTTTCCCGATGCTGGCCTGGTGGGCCCCATGCTGCTCTACCCGGATGGCCGGCTGCAGGAAGCCGGTGGCATCGTCTGGCGGGATGGCAGCGCCTGGAACTACGGCCGCGATGGCGATCCCACCGACCCCTCCTACGGCTTCTGCCGCGACGTCGACTACGTGTCCGGTGCCTGCCTGTTGATGCGCACCGAGCTGTTTCGCCGCATCGGCGGCTTCGACAGCCGCTATGCCCCCGCCTACTACGAGGACACCGACCTGGCCATGGCGGTGCGGGATCTCGGCTACCGCGTGCTCATGCAGCCCCTTGCCCGCGTGATCCACTACGAAGGCCTCTCCAGTGGCCGCGACCACGACAGTGGCCCCAAGCGCTTTCAGGAACGCAACGCCCGCTTGTTCCGCAGCAAGTGGGAACGGCGCCTGCAGAGCCATGCCGAAAACGGCACGGCCGTCTGGCACGAACGCAACCGCGGCCGGGTGGGCCGCATCCTGGTGATGGAGGCCAGCCTGCCCACGCCCGATCGCGACGCCGGCTCCCTCTACATCCTTCACCTGCTCACCGATCTGCTCGCCCTCGGCTGGGATGTGAGCTATCTCCCCACCGACAACCTGCTCTGGCAGCCCGACTACGGCACCCCACTCCAGCGCCTTGGTGTGGAAGTGCTGGTGCACCCCTGGGTGCCCTCCGTAACCCAGCTGCTCGAAGAACGCGGCGATCACTATGAGGCGATCCTGATCGCCCGGCCCGAAGTGGCCGACCGCTGGCTGGAAGCCATCAAGACCCACGCTCCGCTGGCGCGCCTCCTCTACTACACCCACGATCTGCACCACCTGCGCATGGAGCGGCAGCTCGCCGTGCAGCCCGAGGCGATCAGTCGCGAAGCGATCGATCGCATGCGCGCCTGCGAGAAGCGCATCCTCGACATCGTCGATGCCGTGCTCTACCTCAGCGAAGAGGAGCGCCGTCAGGCCGTGGAGCGGCTCAGCCCCCGTGCCGCCGGCTTCGTGCTGCCGCCCCGTGTGCGCCGTGAAGCCCTGCCCAGCTCCTTTCACGAGCGGCAGGGGGTGCTGTTTCTCGGTGGCTTTGGCCACCCCCCCAACGCCGATGCCGTGCTCTGGTACGTGCAGGAGGTGCTGCCCGTGTTGCGTCACCTGGCTGGTGATGCCGCCGTGCCCCATTTCCATGTGGTGGGCGCCAATCCCCCCGCCGCCATTCAGGCCCTCGCCGGCGAGGGTGTCACGGTGCATGGCTATGTGGCCGATCTGGGGCCCCTGCTCAGCCGCCTGAGGGTGTGCGTGGCGCCCCTGCGTTTTGGTGCCGGCGTGAAGGGCAAGATGCTCACCGCCATGGCAGCAGGCTTGCCGCTGGTGGCCACCGGTGTGGCGGCCGAGGGGCTGGGGCTGCGCCATGGCCTCACGGCCCTGCTGGCCGAGGATGCCGAGGCCTTCGCGAGCGATGTGCTGGCTCTGCATTCCTCCGCCGAGCTGTGGGAGCGCCAGGTGGAGGCAGCCACCGCCCACCTCGAAGCCGGCTGGGGCGCCGACGTGGTGCGTGAACACCTGGCGGAGGCCTTGCGCGCTGTGGGCCTGCCTGTGGCTCCGGTGCCCAGGCCTCTGCCGGAGGACCACTGGCCGCTCCCCCTGGGCGCCGGTCCTGAAGGCCTGCTCAGCTTCTACAACCTCCAATGAACCCTGGCGCACAGGCGGGTGTATGGATCCCGCTCGATCAACTGCTCGCGCTGCCACTGCCGGCCGAGCCCCTCGCCAGCCTCTGGCGCGAGCTGCTGCGTGGCCTGCCCGCCGCCGCTGTTCGCGAACGCGAGGCCCTCGAGCAGGCCCTGCAGGCCCATGAGCTGCGCCGTGTTGAAGCCCTCTGCGAGGCCGGGGAGATCGATGCCGGGCTCAGCCGGCTCGAAGCCCTTGCCGCTGGCCTCGATCCCACCGCCCTGGCGGCCCTGCTCCATCGCCTGATGCCCGGCCTGCATCACCGCCTGGTCCGGGAGGTCGGCCCCAAACCAGCGCCGGAGGTCCTGGCCGACCCGCAGAGAACGGAACGGCTCTGGCTGGCGGATCAGTGGATGCGGCGTCTGGAGGCTCTGCCCAGCGACAACACACACCAGCAGCAGGTGATGGCGGAGCAGATCTGCCGCCACGCGGTGCTTGCCTGGCTGGTCCAGCCAGGTGCTGCCGCCAGCGGGCGGGCGATCAGCTTGCTGCAACGCCTGCTGCAGCTTGAACCCAAGTCCCGCAACTGGGCGCTGCCGGCCATCCGCGAGCGCTTGCTTCAAGGCGTGCAGGCGTTGAACCACCCAGAGTCGCTCGCCGATCCCCAGCATCTCGGCGTGTTGCTGGAAGCCTGCGCTGCCATGGGAGCCGATCCCCAGCTGCCGGAGCCCTCCAGGCAGGCGCTGGAGCTGGCAGTGTTCCGGGGCCGTGCCGCCCTCGATGTGTGGCAGAACCTGGAACGCCTCAGCGCCCCAGTTCCTTGACGGCCTGCTGCATCTGCTGCAGCACACATCCCTGCAGCACGGTTTCCAGCTGCTCGCTCGCTGCACCATCGCGCTCCGCCTGCATCAGCGCCAGTGCCGCCTGCTGGCGCAGCACCTGGCCCTGAAGGTCGGGGGTGAGGCTGCTCAGATGCTCACGGGCCTGCGCGATCCATTGTTCTGCCGGCATCAGCTCCCCGCGCCAATCGCCCCCAGCTTGCCCTCAGCTCCAAGGATGGTCCACTGGTCACGGGGCTTGAGCCGCACGTCGGGTCGCTGCTGGCGCAGGGCGTCGCAGCGCTCCGCAAAGGATGCCAACCGGCCGTTGAGATCGGGGATGGCCGCCAGGCGGGCATCGAGCCGGGCTGTGGCTCTGCGATAGAGGTTCGCGTCCAGTTCCGTGATCTCCAGCAGCCGCTCTGAAGGTGCTGAGGTGGTGTCGCCGTCGCCGTTGATGCCCTCGGTGGTGTTCATCCGCTGGGGATAGGCCAGATCGAGCGGGCAGCCGAGCTGCTCCAGCGCGTGCTCCAGCGCCACGATGGATTCGTCGTAGCGCTCCACCAGCCCCACGAACAGATCCTGCCGCTCCAGATCGATCAGCTCCGGCCGTGCTGCCCAGCCCTGTTGCAGCCTCCAGTTGTCTGGGTCTTGCGGGGAGAGGTGGCGCGTCTGGAAGTTGGCCAGCAGACCGCGACAGAACTGCTCGATGTAGTCCCGGAAGGGCATGGCGGCGATGGTGCCCTGCCGGTGCAGCTGAAAGCGGTATGCCGAGGCGAGCCGGGCCAGTGGATCCCGCAGAAACGCCACCTTGAGTCGCGCCAGGGCCCCCGGCGGCGGAAGCGTGATCAGGTGGGAGGTGATCAGCCGGGGGTGTGCAGGGACCGTGGCGAAGTGATCGCGCACCCGTTCCCAGGCCAGCCGCTGGTTCGAGGCCTCCGATTCCACATAGGCCACGCCGCCCTTGCTGGCATGCTCCAGCGACCAGATGAACGTGGATCCGGCACACTTGAAGCCGTGCAGGTGCAGCACATCCGCCAGTGATCCGCCCGCTGTTCGAACAGCTTGCTCGCAGATGCGGATCAGATCGGCACGCATCGCCGCCAACCAGGCAATCGGCTCAAGATGGAGTTCCTCCAGCCGGGCCAACAGCTTCAGCCCATCACGGGCCATCGCGGTGGCCTGCGGATCGACGAGCGCCTGGCGGTGGATCCAGATGGCACCATTGCGGCAGCACTGTTCCTCATGCACAAAGACCCAATCGGGCTGCACGGGGTTCTCTTGCCTCAGTGCCTGGAAGATTCGCGCCCCCTCCAGCGCATGGGTGACGGCGGCGGCGCTATCGCTTTCACCGATCTCCAGCATGCGGCGATGCGCGGCCAGCCCCAACTCCACGGACACATCGGCCGCTGGGGGTGAAGGCATGGCCACAGGGGGATCCGCCTCAGATTCAGGCTGGCCTCTCAACAAGGAACGACTCCAGAGCGAGAGGTTTCAAGCCCGTGCAAAATCACAATGTTCGAATCAAGGGTTTGGAGTTGCTGTTGAGGATGGTCACGTGAAAACAACCACCATAAAGCAGGCAAAATCGCGTAGCCTAATCTAAGGCCAAACTTGATTGCACTCGAGTGGCGCAGATCGATGTGCTGATGGTGGCAGATGGCGAGCGGCTCTCGCTCGGCTGCATGGTTGCCGCGATCATCGCCAGGAAATCCTTTCCAGAGGCGCGCTTCTTTTTCGCGGTGCCTTCGGATGTTCCTTTCAATCTCGGCTTGCCGGAAGGCACTCTGGAGGCTCTGGATGTGGATCTGGTGCCCTTCACCTTCAGGGATCTGCAGGTGGAGGGCAAGGGCTACCGAATCCTCAACAAAGTGAGGGCGCTGGCGGCCTTCGGGTCTCGCCCAGTGATGCTGTGTGATTCTGACCTGTTCTTCCTGCGCTCGATCCCAGCCGCATACTTAATCGGCCGCACGGTGCCCTCAGCGACGCCCGAGCACGGTCGGCACTATTTCCCCTGGGAGCGCCTCTACGCCCACTTCAACCTCCTGCCTCCCTCGTTCCAGGTGCTCTGTGGCAGTGGCGAAGCCAGCCCGCCCTGGTTCAACGCCGGGCTGGTGCATGCCCCCAATGCCGCTGCCCTGGGGGCGGAGTGGGAGAAGATCTGCCTGGCCATCAATGCATTGCCCTGGGTGCCCGAACGTTGGCCCTATCTGGATCAGATCGCCTTGCCGCTGGCCATGGCGAGCCTTTCTCCAGCCTCTCGGCTCACCGAGGCATCGGTGCTTGACAACCGCCTGAATCAAAATCTATTCCATTGGATGGAGAATCAGAGCTACGTGACCAATGGATTCGGTGTGCATCACCATGGCCGCGTTTCATTGATTAAAAAGTATTTCCCGTCACTTCTGATGTGGCTGCATGCGGATTACCCCCTGCTGGAGCAAGTGCTGGAGCGTTATACCTTTTATGATGATCACGGCGAATGAGGTGATCAGCGATCCCCCTGGAAGCTCTCCAGTGAAGATCGTTCGGGGAGTCTCACCAGAGAGGGCCTTTCTTGGTACGAGGATGGAGATGGGTGCTGGCGGTCCAGGCCGATAACGCTCAGTTTCAGGTCACAGTTGCCTCTGCTGCAGCTCCTCGTTCCAGCGAGAGGGCAACCCAGCCATCGCCGCCGCTGGGCCTCCCACTCACAACGCCCTCACAGCGCCGTCCACAGCTCGAGCGCTTCCGCCAGCACCCCTTCCCGGCAGCGGCGCGCCAGCGCCGGATCGATCGGCTGGCTGGGCACCACACCCACGTTGTGCGCCGGATAGCTGCGGCCCGCCGGCAGGTCCTCGCGCTTCAGATCGAGGAAGGCCAGGCAGCGGTGCACCACCCGCTCGGGGTGGAGGGCCAGGTCTTCGAAGCGCAGCACCAGCAGTTGGGAGGCCGGCCACGCCGCTTGCCAGCGGCGTAGCTGCTCGGCGTAGAGGCTGCCGCTCAGCGCATTGGGCCGAAACCAGCCCAGCGTCTCCCGTTCCGCCCTTCCCATCGCCTCCAGCCGGTCGGCTTCATCCGCCAGCAGGGCTCCGGCGTCACCTGCGAGGCCGATCAGGCTGTGCATGTGGCGCAGCCAGCTGAGTGCCCGATCCAGCGGTTCGCGCAGCAGCACGATCAGCCGCGCTTCCGGCACCAGGGCTCGCATCCGCTGCGGCGTTTCCGGGTTCTGCAGATAATCAGGCGTGGCTTCCAGCCGCAGCAGCCCCGGGCTGCGCAGCGCCGGAAACTGGGCCCGGTACCAGGCCTCGCCCCGTTGCCAGTGGTTGTCGAAGAAGTGCAGTTCCTTGAGCGGATGCAGCCACACCCGCGGATGACCGGCCAGGTAGGCCGCCAGGGAGGTGGTGCCGCTCTTGGGAGCGCCGAGGATCAACACCTCTGGCAGCCCACCGCCCGATCCCGCTGCCAGGCGCCAGGACGGCAGGTCCAGGCGGGCGGCCCGGCGGTTCAGGGCCATCGCCGCTTCGGGGTCGTCGTCCCGCAGCCAATGGGCCAACAGCGACAAGCCAAGGGCATAGGGGGGCGCCGCCTCGATCAGCTGGCGCAGCTGGGGCAACAGCTCCTGCCGGGCGGAGGCATCGATCTGCAGGTAATACAGGCCCCGCAGGCTGCTGGCGTCCGCCGGATCCAGCGCCAGCACCTGCAGGTAGGCGGCAGCCGCAGCCTCGGGTCGGCCCTCCATCCGTGCCGCCGCCGCCTGCTTGAGCCCGTTCGCTTTGGCCTGCACCATGGCGGCGAGATTAGGCAGGCCGGCCCTGATCATCCGTCGCTGTGTCCTGCTGGATCCGTCGCAGGGCGGCCGCCACACGGGCTGGATCGAGCAGGATCGGCTCTGTGATCGGCGCCTCGAACAGCAACTGGCTGTACAGCCTGGGTGGGGTAGCGGGCTGCAGGCAGCGCACCAGCTTCAGGGCGCCCGCTGCTGCCAGGGCATGGCCGTAGGGAGGGGCATAGCGCGGCTGGTGCAGCTCCAGCACCTGGGTGCCCGGCCGTGCAAAGGCCAAGCCCGCCAACGCTGCTCCATGGGCGAGCACCAGCAGTTCGGCGTCGGCGATCAGGGCCGCCTGTTCCGCCAGCGGCAGCCCTTCCAGCACCGTGGGTTCCAGCGCCAACCCCTCCTGCTCCAGGTGGGCCAGCAGCTCCGCCTCCCCGAACACCGGTCGGCGGCCTGATGGGCCGCGCACCAGCCACAGCCGCCGGCCAGCCCCGCCCCGGGGGCCCCGCTGCTCAGGCCGTAGGTAGCGGTGGCGCAGCCAGGCGCGGGCCCGCCGCGACGGCCAGCCGAATGGGTGCAGTGCAGCGGGCACCAACAGCCGCTCTGCCTGCAGATGGGGATGTTCACGCGCATCGATCAGCAGCTCGGGCGGAATGCCGAGGTCGTCCACCAGGCAGCGGCGCACCCGCTCGCTGCTGCCGCCGTTGTGCCAGAGGTGCCAGGCGGCCGGCCACCCTTCTGCGCCAGCCAGCGCCAGACCCAGGCGCGGCAGGCTGTCAAGCAGCCAGTGGTAGTGGATCTCGGCGGAGAGGTCCACCACGGCCAGCACCGTGCCGGCCACCACCAGCGGCGCTCCGGCCGGCGGTGGCTCGGTGCTGCTGGGCGGGTTGGGGCAGGTGGGCCAGGGCTGGGGATAGCGGCGGCACAGCTGCGGCAGCAGCTCGCCCGCACCATCGGCCACACCAAGTCCGTGGGTGGTGCCCCAGGGGTTGCTGCTGGGTGGGCGCAACCAGGCGCGGCCCTGCTGGAGCTCATGCAGCTGGAAGCGTTCCTCCCGCCACCCCTGCTCCTGCAGGGTCTGGGCACAGGGGAGGCAGTCGGTGCCGCGGCAGTCCGCCGCTGGTGTTGGCGCCGCCAGGCCCCGGAAGCGAGCGGCATCCGCGCCATCGCTGGGCTGGGGGGGCAGGTGGGCCGCCAGCTGCTCCAGCGCTGCTGCACCCCATGGGTAGCGGGGGGCTGCCAGCCGCGCGATGGCCCGGGCCAGTTCGCCACCGGGTTGCAGTTCGAACACCTCCTGCAACCGCTGACGCGCCGTTTCGGCGTTTTCCGGCCAGCTGATCAGGGCCCAGCAGCGCAGCAGCTCCGCCAGCTCCTCCGCCAGTTCGGCCGCGGTGGACTGCGGCTGCAGCAACGCCTCGCACCAGGCCAGCACCCGAAGCCGCAGGCTGGCCAACGGGTCGGCGCCGGCGGGCAGAGTCTGCCACCAGCGGGTCAGTGCTTCCGGCCGCCACAGCGGGTCGCTGCTCTCCAGTTCAGCCCTCAGCTGGCTGGCCAGGGCCTGCAGCCGGCGGCCTGTACGGCCGCGGCCGGAGTGGGCAAGATCCTCCAGCACCTGCGCTTCCAGGGCGTACCAGGTGGGATCGCTCAGCCACTGTTCAGCGCTGACCTGGCGGCCGATGCGCGCGCAGCTGCGTCCCGCGTTTTCGGCCAGGTGCAGCCAGGTGTGGGCGTCTCCGTGCGGGCGGCTGCCCCAGGCGGTGCGCCACAGCTCCAGGGCCAGCTGAGGCTGTTGTTCCTGCCAGGCGTGCCAGCCCGCCCAGGCCCGGGTTCCAAACAGCAGGGCCGTGCGCCGGGCCCGCAGCGGATGGCCCGCAGGCAGGGCCTCCAGGCGCCGGTTCATCACCCACAGGAGCGCACGGGCCTGATCGGCCGCCTGGCGGCTGGCCGCGCCGCCATGCACCCGATAGCCGCAGAGCACCTCCTCCAGCCAGGCGCCGCGCTGGCCGTCGGCGGCCAGCCGCAACAACAGGTCCACATCCTCCGCGTGCCGCAGGGCGGGATCAAAGCCGCCGCTGCTGGCCAGCAGCGAGCGCCGCAGCATCCAGGCGCTCGGCAGAACGGCCTTGTGCTCAAAGGCCGCCTCCAGCTCGCAGCCCGCTCCCTCCTGCCAGGGGCACACGTCATGCAGGGGCTGGCCCGAGGTGTCCAGGCGCTGCCAACCACACAGCAGGTGCTGCAAACTGGGGTCGGCCTCGAATCGAGCCGCCTGGTGGCTGAGCCGGGCGGGCAGGGCGATGTCGTCGGCATCGAGGAAGGCCACCAGAGGCGCACGCGCTGCGGCCCAGCCGATGTTGCGGGCCGAGGCCACCCCTCGCCCCGCCGCCAGGCGGATCAGCCGCACCGGCTGAACACCTCCGCGTGACCACGCGGCGATCAAGCCGGCCGAGTGGTCCGTGCTGCCGTCATCCACCGCCACCAGTTCCCAGTCGGCCAGCTCCTGGCCCCGTAGCGACGCCAGGCAGGCCGGGAGCCACCGTTCCGCATCGCGGAACGGAAGGATCACGGAAACGCGTGGCAACATATGGCGAAGCAAATGCAGGCTGAGGCTGGCTGATGGGTTTGCGTACGGCGTTGATCCGCATGCTCGGCGGGGAGAAAAGCTCTGCCGGCCCCAGCGGTTCATTCTCCCTGGATCAGCCTCCTGCCCCACCCCCCCATGCCCCGGCCAGCGCCGGGCCCGCCTCCCCGGAGCTGCAGTTTCGCTACGCCGAAGAACTCAACGATCAAGGGCGGCCTGATCTCGCCGTTTCCCACTACCGGCAGGCCTATGTGATGTTGCGTGTGCTGGCCGGGCCTGCGGCGGCCCAGCTTGCGGGTTACACCCAGCTCGCCCTGCCGGATCGCACTTCCGGCCAGCCCATGCCGGGGCTGCCGCAACCTCCTGCTCCCCCCTCGTACAACCCCCTCGCGGCTCTGCGCCAGAAGCTCAGCAGCGCCAACGCCGCCGAAGTTGAGCAGGAAGTGCGCCAGTTAATTGTGGCGGGAGGCCGTGGTGCTGATTCCTTCAGCCTGCTGGGCATGTGCCACCTGCTGAAAAATCAGCCGGCGGAGGCGGAGCGCGCCTTCCGTGAAGCGCTCAAATACGACGGCAATCATTTCCGCAGCCTGGTGAATCTGGGCGGCGTGCTGCTGAAAACCGGCCGGATCGAGGAGGCGGTGCCGCTGCTGGAAAGCTCACTCCAGCACACGCGCCCCGGATCGCCTGAGTCGTTGGCGGCCCTTACCAACCTGGCCGTGGCCCAAACCCAGCTGGGCCGCCCGATCGATGCCGCCCAGTTGGTGCTGCGCATCTTTCGCATCAAGCCCGATCATCTTCAGCCCGACAAACTCGTGGTGGCGGCCAAACATCTCGAGGAGATGGGCGACGACACGGCGGCCATCGACCTGCTTCAGCATCTCCGCACCCGCCTGCGCGAGCCCGACCTCAACCGCCGCCTGGCCGAGTTGCTCGAACGGCGGGGTGACTATCAGCAGGCGGCCCTGGTGTACCGGGAGCTCGCCGCCGGCACCGGTAGCCCATGAACACCCTGCTGCCGCCCCAGCTGCAGGATCTCGGCAACACACTCCCTCTGCCGGATCAGGCCACCGTGCGGTTCCTGGCCCGGCATGAACTGCTCAGCGCCTGGTGCCAGCGGCGTCTGCTCGAGGAGTTGGCCGCTGCCCCCGTGCCGCTGCAGGCCGATCCCGAGGCCGAGGCCGACGACGATGAAGCCTTGCTGCTCGGCTACGCCCGCCGCTGTGGCCTCGACAACCTCGACGCCCTGCAGACCTGGCGCGAGGCCCGCGGGCTTTCGCTGGAAGAGCTGGAAGCCCTGGCCAGCTTCGACACCCGGGTGGCCCGTGCCAGCCAGTGGATCTGGAGCCAGGAGGTGCCTGGCCTCTTCCTGAAGCGCCGCGGTCAGCTTGATGAAGTGGTGCTCACCTTGGTGCGCGTGCGCGATCCCGACCTGGCCACTGAGCTTTTCTTTCAGCTGCAAGACGGGGAATGTTCTTTTCATGAAGTGGTGGAGCGCCATGCCGACGAAGCCGATCGGCTGCGGCGTGGGGTGGTGGGTCCGTTGCCGGTGAACCGGCTGAATCCGCTGCTGATGAAGGTGGTGCGCCGCTACAAACCCGGTGAACTGATTCCGCCGCTCGATATCGGCGGGGTGGTGCATCTGATCCGGGTGGAATCGCTCAAACCCGCTCAGCTCGACGACCGCCTCCGGGCCCAGCTCCTGGAGGAATGCCGCAGCCGCTGGCAGCGCGATCAACTCAAGAAGCTGCGTGAGCGGCTGATGCAGCTTTCCCCTTCCCTGGAGGACCAGCCCTGATGCGTTTTGACCAGCTTCTGCGCAACTCGGCGCTCCTCGCCGACCTGCCTGACGATCTGATCAACCGGATGGCAGCTGAAGCCTCCATCCTGCAGCTGGGGGTGGGCCAGCCCTTCCAGCGGGCCGGTCAGCTGCCACCCGGCGCCGCGCTGCTCGTGGAGGGGCGGCTGCGGCGGCTGCAGGTGCGGCCGGGGGAGCCACCCACCAGCCTCGGTCTGGTGGGCCCTGGCAGTTGGCTGGGCTGGACCTCCCTGTGGCGCGGTGAGCCGGAACTGGGCTTGGTCGCCTCTCAACCCTGCGCCCTGCTGGTGCTGCCGGCGGCCCTGGCTGTCCGGCTGTTGCAGCAGGAGCCGCTCCTGCGCCAGGCCGTTGCCGGCCGGCCTTCACTCGAAGAGCTCGCCAGCCTGATGGAGGTGTGGTGGCAGGCCCAGGGCCTGCGGCCTGAGCGGCCGCAGGCGCGGCTGGAGCAGTTGCTGGGTGAGGCCCTGCTGCTCGGCCCCAACGACCAGCTCCCCCCTGGTCACCTCGTTCTCTATAGCGGGCCGCGGCAGCCGGCCGGGCTGCTGCCAGGGGATCGGCTCCAATCGGATTCGGAAGGCTGGCGCGGCGCGGTGAACCAGCTGCCGCCCCGGGTGGTGGCCATCCCGGAAGCGGCCCTCAACGCCCAGTTGCCCCAGGAGGGCAGTTCCGCCCTGGTCCCCCTGACCAACCGGGCGCCAATGCTGCCCGTCGATCCCCTTGAGCTGGGCTTCGTGGACACCCGTCCGCTGGGCAGCGGCGCCCGCAGCACCACCAATCCCTCTGCTGATCGGGTGGAGCAGGCCTTCCTCTGTATCCAGCAGCTCTGCCAGGCGCGGCAGGTGGTGCTGTCCAACGAGCAGCTGATGCGCAATCTGCGCGATGTGGAAGCACGGCTCGGTGCCCTGCGCTTGCCGCAGGTGGGGCTGCAGCTGGAAGCCCTCGGCTTCGATACCCGGCCGCTGCGGGCGCGCGCCTGGGAGCTCGCCCGGCTGGAGCCCCCGGCGGTGCTGGATTTCGACGGCCAGTTCGTGTTGCTGCTGCTGGCCGGCCGCGGCAGCGGCGTGCTGATCGGTGATCCCCGCCGCGGGCCGGTGCGGCTCAGCCTGGCCGAGCTGGAGAAGCGCTGCCCCGAAGGCCTCGATGTGCTGGTGGTGCGCGAGGGCAGGGCCGGCCGTGATGTGGTGGAAAAGGCTGGCCTGGGCTGGTTCCTCAGTGCCTTTTCCCGCTATCCCGGCATGCTCACCATGGTGGTGTTCTCGGGCCTGGTTTACCAGTTGCTCGACATGGTGCTGCCGCTCAGTGTGATGCTGGTGATCGATGTGGTGGTCGCCCGCAACAATCCAACACTGCTGGCGCCCATCCTTTTTGTACTGGTCACCGCCACGCTGGTGAACGCCGTGATTGGCGGCGTGCGGGCCCTGGTCACCGCTGATCTCTCCGATCGGGTCGATGTTCGCCTGGGATCGTCGGTGGTGGAGCATCTGCTGCGCCTGCCCCTGCCTTATTTCGAGAGCCGCCAGGTGGGCGCCATTCTCTACAACGTGAACCAGCTGTATTCGATCCGCCGCTTCGTGGTGGATCAGGTGCTCGGCGTTGGCCTCGACCTGGTGCTCGGCCTGGTGGTGCTGGTGGTTCTCTTTTTCATCAGCCCCACCATCACGTACCTCACCCTGGCGGTGGTGCCGGTGATGATCGGCCTCAATCTGATCGGCAGCCCGCTGATCAGCCGCAACCTCAAGACCAGCAACCGCTACATGGCTTCGGCCAACTCCTATCTGGTGGAGCTGCTCTCGGGCATGCGCACCGTGAAGAGCCAGAACTTTGAGGTGGAGGCCCGCTGGCGCTGGCTCGATCGCTACCGCCGCTACACCAATGCCCGCTACCAGCTCACGCGCCTCTCCACCCTGCTCAATCAGGCAGGTAAAACCGTCGGCAACCTCACCGATGTTGTGCTGATGGGTGTGGCGGTCGTGATGATCCTGGCCAACGACCTCAGCATCGGTGCCCTCTTCGCGATCCGCATCCTCTCCAGTCGGTTGGTGAGCTCGATGGTGCGGCTTGGTGGGCTCTGGCAGGGAATTCAGGAGTTGCAGATCTCCCTGGCCGCGATCAGCGAAGTGATGGAGAGCATGCCGGAGGCCGGCCCTGAAGACCAGCAGCAGCAACCGCTGCCTCCCCTGCGTGGCGACCTCCGCTTTGAGCAGGTGTCGTTCCGCTACGGCACCCGCACCCCTTACCTGCTCGATGGCCTTGATCTGAGCGTGAAGGCGGGCCAGTTCGTGGGCATCGTGGGCCTCAGCGGCAGCGGCAAGAGCACCCTGGTGCAGCTGATTGATCGCCTCTACCTTCCCCAGCAGGGCAAGGTGTTCCTCGATGGCATGGATGTGGGCAAGGTTCAGCTCGCCAGCCTGCGCACCCAGGTGGGCTACGTGCCCCAGGACGGCCTGCTGTTCGAGGGCACCGTGCTCGAAAACCTCTGCCTCAACAGCCCGGATGCCGACATGGAGGCCGTGGTCGCCGCCGCGAACGTTGCCGCCGCCCATGAGTTCATTTGCGCCCTGCCGAATGGCTATGCCACCCGGCTGGGCGAGCGTGGCGCCGGCGTGAGCGGTGGCCAGCGCCAGCGGCTCTGCCTGGCCCGCATGGTGTTGCAGAACCCCACGTTGCTGATCCTCGATGAGGCCACCTCCGCCCTTGACGCTGAGACCGAGCGGCAGGTGTTCGCCAGGCTGCGGCAACGGTTCCAAGGCACCACCGTGCTGTTCATCACCCACAGGCTCACTACCCTGGGCGAGGCTGACCGCATCCTTTTCATGGACAGGGGCCAGATCATTGAGGATGGCCGCCACGACGATCTGATGCGCCTCGCTGGCTCCTACGCCACCCTCTACTACCAGCAGGTGGGGATTCCCTTCGATTCCAACCAGGGCAGCCAGGCCTGAACCCAACCCGCGCCCCCGTCATGCAGCCCACCAAGCCCCCCGCCGCGCCATCCCGCTCCTTGCTTGGCAGGCTGCGGCCCACCACCCCCGTCCGGTCGGACAACCGGATGCTGGGCTCCATCGAAGACACCGGCTTTTCCAGCGAAGACATCCGCCTCGAAAGCCGGCCGGCCTCCTGGATGCCCGTGGCGATCGGCTCGGCCCTCTCCGTTTTGGTGCTGGCTCTGCTGGCCAGTGCGGTGTTCATCAAGGTCGACCGGGTTGTCACCGTGCCAGGCCGCCTCAAAACGCTGCGCTCCACCCAGGATGTGGCCTCCACGGAGCAGGGGGTGGTGAGCAAGGTGCTGGTGAAGGAAAACCAGCTGGTGCGGGCGGGCCAGCCCCTGGTGGTGCTCGATCCTGAAACCCTCACGGCTGAATCGGCCTCGCTGGTCGACAGGCAGGGATCCCTTCAGGCCAACGCCATCGCCGAGCTGCAGCGGCTGGAGGCCGCGATCGGCGAGGCCAATGCCCGCTTGGCCGGCGCCCAGGAGCAGCTCACCATCACCAACGAGCAGCTCGCCCGCCTGCGGCCCCTGGCCCAGGAGGGCGGATACGGCCAGCTCAACGTGCTCGACACCGAAAAGAAGCGGGTGGAACTGGAATCCAGCATCCGCTCCACCCGCGCCGAGATCACCAAGCTCCAGGCCGAATCGGCACAGAAGGAAGCCTTGCTGGCAGGGGAGCTGGCTTCCAACCGCTCCAGTCTGGTGGCCACCCGCAACCGTCTGCGGCAGACGGTGCTCAAGGCGCCTCTCGATGGCACGGTGCTCGATCTCCAGGCCAAGCCCGGGTTGGTGGCCCGTGGCACCGAACCCCTGCTCAAGCTGGTGCCCAGCGACAACCTCCGGGCCGAGGTCGACCTGCCCGATGCTGACCTTGCCTTTGTGCGCCCCGGCCAGAGAGCCGAAGTCGAGTTTTCCGCCTACCCGCGTGACCGCTACGGCTGGTTGCCCGCCGAGGTCGTCTCCATCGGCACCGATGCACTGCCGCCCGCCGAAAACAGCCCCGTGCAAACCCCACGCTTTCCAGCAAAGCTGCAGCTCAGCCGCCAATACCTCGAAGCCGATGGCCAGCGCTACTCGCTTCAGGCCGGCATGGCACTCACCGCCCACCTCAAACTCGACAAAGTCAGCATCCTCGAACTCTTGTTTTCCAGATTTACCGGCGGTGCACGGGCCCTGCGCACCATCCGCTGACGTTGGCGCTGCGCGTGCTGCTGCTGCACCAGAATTTTCCTGGTCAGTTCCAGCATCTGGCGCCCGCCCTTGTCAACCGCGGCGACGACGTGGTGGTGGTGGGCCGCCGAACGGGCAGCTATCCGGCCCTGGCTGGCCGTCTGCGCTGGCTCGCCACGGGCGGCAACGTGCACAACGATCTGCGCCATGGCGATCCCGAGCGGCGCCTGTTGGCTCCCTGGCACCAGGCACGCCGGGTGGTGGCCTGCCTCACGCCCTTGGCCGCGTCGGGATGGCGGCCCGATGTGGTGCTCGCGCATTGTTTCTGGGGCGATGCGCTCCTGCTCGACGACCTCTTCCCCGCCGCCCCCCTGGTGGCTCTGCTCGAACTCGACCTCAGCTCCCCCCAGGTGTGGGGCGGGGCGGCCTCGCCAGGCAGGCGGCAGCTGCAGCAGTGGGCTGACGCTCTGGCCATCCGCCGCATGGCAGTGGGGCTCACGGCCAGCCGCTTCCAGCGCGACAGCTACCCGGCCTGGCTTCACCCCCGCCTCCGGGTGATCCACGAAGGCGTGGACCTGCAGGCCTGTGCCCCCGATCCGCTCGCCCGCCTCCAGCTCCCCGGCGGCGTCAACCTCGGCCCCGAAGCGATGGTGCTCAGCTTTGCGGCCCGCAGTCTCGAACCACTGCGGGGCCTCGATCGTTTGCTGGCCGTGCTGCCGGCCCTGCAACGCCGCCTGCCCCGCCTGCAGGTGGTGCTGGCCGGTGCCTGCGACCGCGGTTGCTACGGCGCCGCACCCCCCGGCAGCGAGAGCTGGTTGGCCCATCTGCTGGCTCGCCTCGGCGACAGCATCGACCGCAGCCGCCTGCACACACCCGGCCTGCTGCCCCGTTCCCAGCTCAGGTGCCTGTTCCAGATCAGCCGCTTGCACGTTTACCTCAGCCGCCCCTACGTGCCCAGCTGGAGCCTGCTGGAGGCGATGGCTTGCGGCGCTCCCGTTCTGGCCAGCCAGGATGCCGGCGTGGAGGGGCTGGTGCTGGAGGGGGTGAACGGCCGGCTGCTGCCCGCCGACGATCCGCAGGCCCTGCTCGACCTGCTCGTGCCCCTGCTGGAGCAGCCCGCTGCTGCCGCTGCGCTGCGGCTCGGTGCCCGCCGTCATGTGGCCGCCCACTTCGATCACCGCCGTTGCGTCAGCGCCCAGATCGAGCTGCTCGATGCGGTGGCCCGTGGCCAGGAGCTCCCCTCACCATGAGCACCCCGTCGGCGTCATGGACGGAGCTGCTGCGGCGCGCCCTGGCCGAGGCCGACTGGCCCGTGGCCGAAGGTGCCCTGCAGCGGCTGCTGCTGCTCACCCCCGAGGCCCCTGATCTGCTCGACCTGCTCGGCTACGTGATGCTGATGCAAGGGCGCTTCGATGCCTGCGAAGCTGCCCTGGAGCGGGCCCTGGCCGCCGGCAGCCGCAGCTTCTGGACGCCCCACAAGCTCGGCGACGCCCATCGCGGCAGGCAGCGCCTGACGGCCGCGGCCGCGGCCTACGAGCAGGCTCTCACCTGGGGCAGCGACAGCCCCCTCACCGTGCGCAACCTGCTGGAGGTGCTGGTGCCCCTCGATCCGGCGCGGGCGCTGCAGCGTCTTCAGCAATTGGCGAGCCAGCAGCAACCCGGCTGGCAGGAGGGCGCCTGCGCCGCCGCCAGCTCCGGCTTGGCCCCCGAACTGGCGGAGTGGCTCTGCGCCAATGGCGCCGCCGATCAGACGGTGCGGGCCCTGGTCTGCATGCGGCGCCTCAGCTGCCTGGATCTCGACAGTGCCAAGCAGCTTCTGCAGGCCATCGATACCCCCTGGTCAGCTCCCCTGCGGCAGCGGCTCGAACGGTTGCAGTCGCCCTTGCCGCAGCCCGAGGGTCACTGAAGCCGGCGCAGCGGGTGATCGGGCGGCAGGGCCTTCACCAGTTCGGCCCGGCCCCCCCAGCGCAGCAGGCAGCCGATCCGTTCGGCCACCACTGCGGCGAGGGCCGCTGGATCGAGGGCCTGCCGCACCGCCCGCCGCCCCGCCGCGCCCAGCTGGGCCGCTTGGTCCGGATGCTCGGCCAGCCGCCGCAGGGCCGCCGCCGCCACCTCCAGATCCGGTTCGCCCCAGCACCAACCGGCCCGGTAGTCGCCCTCACTGCGTTGGATCGCCACCCGGCGGCAAGGCACCAGCACCGCACTTCCCGGGGGCATGAAGCAGAGATTGCCGCCATAGCCACTGGCCACCGTCGGGATGCCAGCGGCCATGGCTTCGGCCAACAGCAGTCCGAACCCCTCGGCCCGATGCAGGCTGAGCACCACGTCGGCTTGCGCGTAGAGGGCATCAAAGGCGCCCGCAGACAGGTGGTTGGTGATCAGCTGCAGGCGGGAATCGCCGGCGCAGCGCTCGACCAGTTGGGCGGTGGCCTCCGGAAACTGGCTGGCACTGGCGAGCTTGAGCACTAGCCGCGCCTCCAGCGCACCGCCTGCCGGGAAGGCGGCGAGGAAGGTCTCGATCACGCCGTCGGGATTCTTGCGGCCGCGGGTGCTCCAGAAATCGAAGGCATAGAGCACGGTGAAGGGCTCCCCACCGCCACTGCGGCCGGCGCGCAACTGCGCCAGCCGGTCGGCGCGTTGCCAATCGATCAGATGCGGCAACGCCGTGACCGGCACCGGGCTGCGCTGACCAAGGGAGGTAGCGCAGAAGGGCGAAGGGCACCAGAGCTGATCGAGGCCTGAGAAGCCCACCTCCCAGCCGTCGGGGAAGGCCTCCAGCTCCCAGGCCCAGAAGCCGATCCGCAGCGGTGCCTCCAGCTGCAACCGCTCCGCCAGGCCATCGGTCTGCCGCAGCACATTGGGGTTGGTGTGCACCAGATCGATCGCGGCGGCGGCTGGCCCCGCGGCGGCGCCCTCAGCTCCATCGGCATGGGTCGCCAGGGGCAGGTGGCGCAGCTGCACCGTGAGCCCGGCGGCACGCAGGGCTCGCGCCGTGCACAGCGCACCCTCGCCCAGGCCGAACCCACCGCCGAGATGGCCCCACAGATTCACAACCAGGGGCGACACTGAGCTGTGGCAACCCATCCAGTGTGGCCTCCCCTTGGCTTCCACACCGCAGCACTGGTATTCCCTCGGCGAGCAGGCCCTCGAGCGGGAGCACTGGGCTGAGGCGGAAGCTGCATTGTGGGAATGCCTGGCGCTGGATCCGCGCCATGGCGCAGCCCTGCATCTGCTGGGCCGCCTGCGAGCGCGCCAGGGGCGGCGCCCGGAGGCGATCCGCCTGCAGCGTGAGAGTGCCCGTTGCGATCCAGACCTCGGCTGGAACGCTTTCGCTCTGGCGGAACTGCTGGAAGAGCAGAACGACTGGCCGGCTGCCGCCGGGGCCATGGCCGCAGCCGCGGCAGCCCTGCCACACCAGCCCTGGATCGCTCGCCGCCGGCAACGGCTGGAGGGCCTCGCCGCTCTCGACGGCGAGACCCTCGCCGATGGGCTGGGCCCCGCCGCTTACCGCTACTGGCGCCGGCACCTGGAGCTGCCCTTGCCCCCTGTCGAGCCGGCTGATCCGCTGCCCGGTTGGCAGGTCTGCGTCGGTGCCGGCGCCCAGCTGCGGGCGGGGGCTCTGGGCTGGATGGCGGCCGAACTGAAGCGCCGGCTGGAAGCTGGTGAACAGCTCCCCGATGGCCTCTACGCCGACGAAGACCTGATCAGCCCAACCGGCGAGCGTTTTGGGCCCTGGTTCAAGCCGGGTTGGCAGCCGGAGAGCTTCTGGAGCACCCCCTGGCTGGATGGGCTGAGCGTGTGGCGGCTCGACTGGCTGCAGCAGGCCGACCTGCCACCACCGCCTGCCGCACCCGACGCCCTGTTCGCCTGGCAGTTGCAGGCCCTCGCCTGCCAGCCGCGCCTGGTTGCCCTGCCGCGGATCCTGGTGCACCGCCGTGCTGCCGCAGGCGGCCAGCCCTTCGCCATGCCGGCGATCGCTCGCTCCGACCTGCTGCACCGCCACCTGCGTGAGCTGGGTGAGGCGGTCACGGCCGTCACGCCCCACACGGTGGAGCCGCCGGGATCAGCGCAGCCTGGCGGGGTGGCCGGTTTCCGTTTCACCTGGGCCCTGCCTAGCTCGCCACCGCTGGTGAGCGTGATCGTGCCCAGCCGCGATCGCCCCGATCTGCTGGCGGCTTGCCTCGATGGGGTTGACCGGGCGCAGACGCCCCGGCTGCGCCTTGAGGTGTGGGTGGTCGACAACGGTTCACGCCAGCAGGCCAGCGCCGAGCTGCAGCGCCGATGGCAGGAGCGGCCAGGTCTGCGGGCCGGTTGGCTGGATGGCGATGGCCCGTTCAACTGGAGCCTGCTCAACAACGGGGCAGCCCGCACCGCCCGTGGAGATCTGCTGCTGTTTCTCAACAACGATGTGCGCCCTCTGCAGCGCCGTGGGCACCACGCCGGCTGGCTCGAAAGCCTGGCGGCCCAGGCGCTGCGCCCGGTGGTGGGCTGCGCAGGCGCCCTGTTGCTCACGCCTGCAGGGCGCCTGCAGCACGCCGGGGTGCTGCCGGGGCTGGGCAGGGATGGCTGTGCCCACCCCTACCGCGATCTGCCGCCAGACCATCACGTGCACCGCTCCCGCAGTTCCTTTCTCACCACCTGGCCCGCCCTCACCGGCGCTTGCCTGATGGTGAGGCGGCCGCTGTTTCTTGAGGCGGGTGGATTCGATCCAGCCTTGCCGGTGGAAGGCAACGACGTGGACTTCTGCTTGCGGCTTGGAGCCTTCGGCCTGCGGCATGTGCTCACCCCGGAGGCGGTGCTTGTTCATGCAGAGGGGAGCAGCCGCCACAGCCGTGGTGACGACCGCGCGGCCCGCCATGCCGGCCTCACCGGTCTGCGGCAACGCTGGCCCGCAGCCATGGCCGGCCCAGGCCTGTGCTGGCCGGGCGCGAGCAGTGCACTGCACCACGATGGCCGCCCCCGCGAACTGCAGATCCCCGGCTGGGACTGACGTGTTGCCGGTTCAGCGGCTTCGCCGGGCTTCGTGGCGATGGAGAAACAGGCGGAACTGCTCCAGTTGCAGCTCGATTTCGTCCAGTGACGGGAGCCGTTGTCCCTGTGGCACCAGCGCACGATCCGGCCAGAGCGACAAGGCCGCTTCCTGGCGTTCCCGCTGGGCGAGCTCAGCTTCCACCTCTCCCAGCGCCCGTTCAATGAGGCGGTGGTGGTGCTGATTCTCAGCAGGCTGCAGAGCCAGGGCGCGGCGAAGGCTGCCCATGGCCTGCTCAAGATCGCCTTGGTGCCGCAGCTGGCAACCGAGCTCAAACCAACCCCAGCAAAACGTGGGAGCCAGCTCCACACAGCGCTGCTGCGCGGCAATCGCTTCGGCGCAGCGCTGCAGCCGGGCGAGCGCCCGACCCTTGATGTGGTGGCTGAAGGCGAAATCCGGGCGTCCGAGCAGGGAGCGACCAATCAGCGCCAAGGAGCGCCGCTCGTCGCCAAGTTCCAGGGAGGCCTTCGCCAGCAGGTAAGTGATCTGCGCTTCCAGCGGTGTGCCGGCCTTCACGTGCTGGAGCTGGGGCTGAAGCGCCTCAACCATCAATGGCCAATCGCCGCTGGCCTCAAGCTCCTGCCCCAGCCGCTGAATCATCCCGGCATCACCGGGAAACCGGCGCAGACTCTCCAGCAGTGTTTCCCTCCGCAAGGCGAGCCCCTGGTGGTGTGCTCCCATTGTCTGGCCTTGGCCAGCAGCCCACCGCCGAAGGGCTGGCCGGGCAGCCGTGAGGCAAGGGCGGCAGGATGGAGCCACGGGATCGGCGATAGCCACCACTCCATGGGTTTATCGCCCCAGACCATCTCCTACGACGGCCATGGCGCCCTCTGGCTGTATGGCCTGCCCGGCAGCGGACTGATGTACAGCCAGGCCGCTGGGGCTCCTTCGCTGCAGGAGCTTGCCTGTCAGGAACCTGCGGCAGTGGGGGAGTCCACACGCATCTGGATCTGCTACGGGGAACTGGCGGACGGACTGGCGGACGTGGTGATGCGCACTGACGATCCCCAGGAGCTGGAGGCCGCACTTGATCAATGGCAGACAGATCTCTCCAGATCGGCGGCACTGAAGCGGCGCTGGCGGGAACGGATCCAGTTGATCAACATCTGTGGCGATGGGGCAGCGCTGTTGGCCGCAGAACTGCCAGAACTGGCCACTGGGCAACGCCGCGGAATCCTGGCGAGCGGGGTATCGAGCGGCGCCATGGAATTGGCCACGCGTGCACTGCTGGAGGCCCGACCGAGCCTTCTGAAGGCTTGGCTTGACGCCCAGCAATGGGCCGATGCCAGCGGCCATGCCGAGGGTGTCGACTGGCGCCGACCAATGCCATTGGCCCGGATCCTGTCAGCGCTGGAAGGCCAGGGGTTGAAGGCGAGCGCAGGACACCGCCAGCTGGAGGAGCGTTGTGAACAGCTTGAACGCTCCCTTGACCTGGAAAAGGAGCATGTGGGGGTGCTGCAGGGCTATCTGCTGCAGATGGAGCGTGAACTCGACCACTTCCTGGCCAACCATGAGCGGACTGCAACTCTGGCGGAACAACTTCCGCAGCTGCTGGAGCGGGCTCGGCGCCTGATCGGAGTCAGCAACTCCGCAGCACCCGGTGGTCATGGGCTCCATGGCTGAGGCCTAAGGCTCGCTGGTCAGCAGGACGCCCGTCTTCAGCGCAACACCAGAATCTGCGTGGCGTCGCTCAGGGGCGCCCCCAGGGTCACCGTGCGGCCCGGGCGCTGCACGGGGGTGCCGGGCATGGCATCAAGGAAGGGCTTCACGCTGCCCTGGTCGCAACTGGCTGGGGTGGTGCCGCTCACGTATTGCACCGGGATCACGCGGCGTGGTTGCAGTTCGCGCACCACTTCAGCGGCTTCGGCGCCCGTGTACACCTTGGCGCCGCCGCCCACACCGATGATCAGCACATCGGGCTTGCCGAGCAGCACGCGGTCTTCCGGTTTCAGCGGTGCGGCCGTGCCGCCGAGGTGGGCGATCTCCAGTCCTCCCTGCTTCCAGCGCCACAGCGTGGCCATGCCGAAGCGGCGGCCGCCGAGGCGGTCGTGGGGGGCGGCGAAGCCTTCGATGCGCAGCCCCGCCACCCGGTAGGAGCCCGGGCTGGCCAGGAAGCGACCGGTGGCCACCGGCGCCCCTTCATCCAGCAGGCGGCTGCTGGCCAGGATCACGTCGGCGCTCACCCTCGGTTCCGGCAGCCCGGCGGCGCAGCCCACCGCCTTGAACGGATTCAGCAGCACCGTGGCGCCACCGCCGCGGATCAGCAGGGCGCTGTGCCCGTAGCTGGTGATGCTCACTCCACCGGCAGCATGGCCGGCCGGCGGCATCGCCAGGGCCAGGGGCATCGCCAGGGCCAAGCCCCCCACCAGCAGCTGGGCAAGCAGGCGGCGCCGGGACGGGGCCGGTGCCGGGGAGTCGGACGCCATGGGCTGCTTCGCGCCCCGATGGCGCCGGATCTTGGCGGAACCTAGCAGCGCTGCCGGGGCGAGCCCTACCGGCTGGTTCCGCTCGTCGTGCTGGCGGCCTGCCGCAGGAAGTTGGCCAGCAGCTGATGGCCGCTCTGGGTGAGCACGCTCTCCGGGTGAAACTGCACCCCCTGCACGTGGCGGTACTGCCGGTGCCGCAGCCCCATGATCGTGCCGTCCTCCAGCCACGCGGTGATCTCCAGGCAGTCGGGCAGGCTCTCGCGCTCGGCGATCAGGCTGTGATAACGGGTGGCCGTGAGCGGGTTGGGCAACCCCTCGAACACCCCCACCTCTGCATGCAGCACCGGTGAGGTTTTGCCGTGCATCAGCTCATGGGCGCGCACCACCTTGCCGCCGTACACCTGGGCCAGGCACTGGTGCCCCAGGCACACCCCCAGGATCGGCACCGTCGGCCCCAGCGCCGCCAGCACCTCCAGGCACACGCCCGCCTGATCCGGATCACCGGGGCCCGGCGAGATCAGGATCGCGGCCGGCTCCAGCTGGCGGATCTGCTCCAGCGTGAGCGCGTCGTTGCGCTCCACCCGCAGCTCGGCCGCCAGCGGGTGCTGCGCCGCCAGCTCACCCAGGTACTGCACAAGGTTGAAGGTGAAGCTGTCGTAGTTGTCGAGAACGAGAAGCATCCCGGCTGCCGGACCAGCCGCCATTCAACCCACCCGCGCCAGGGAGCGGCGGTTTGGGCGGCTCAAAGCCCCAGCCGCAGGAGCAGGGCTGGCACCAGCAGCAGCGCCGCGATCAGCACGGCAGCCAGGGCGGCCACCAGCACGGCGGCGGCTGCGCAATCTTTGGCGATCTTGGCCAGCGGGTGGAAGCGGCGCCCGATCGCCAGATCCACCACCGATTCGATCGCCGTATTCAGCAGTTCCAGCACCAGCACCGCCGCCACCGTGAGCACCAGCACTGCCAGGCGATCCAGGCTCAGCTGCAGCCATAGCCCCAGGCCGAACACCACCGCGCCGGTGATCACATGGATGCGGAAGTTGCGCTGGCTGACGAAGCTGTAGCCCAGCCCCTGCATCGCGTAGCGCAGGCTCAGCGGCAGATCGCCGGCCACCCTCCAGGCACCGCCCCGGCGGCCGCGCCCCCGGCGAGGAGCTTCACTCGCCATCGGTTCGGTGGAGCGTGGCAGCAGCGTGGTCATGGGCGCCGCAACTCGGGCCTGCGTCGAACCATACCGCTGGTTTCACTGGCACGCTCCCCCAGCCGGTCACGGCTCGCACACCGGGCCGGCGTCGCCGCTTCCTGCTGGCGCCGCCGCAGCGATGCCCTCCAGCAGCTGGTCCTGACGGGCGAGCATGGCCTCCAGGCGGGCGTCGTCGGGGTGGTCCCAGCCCAGCAGGTGCAGCAGGCCGTGGCTGGCCAGCCAGGTGAGCTCCCGCGCCAGGCTCTGGCCCGCCGCCTCGGCCTGCCGCGCGGCCGTCTCCACGGAGATCACGATGTCGCCGAGCTCGAGCGGCTCGCTGTCCTCGTCGTCGTCGCCGCCGGTCGGCAGCGGTGGCGCCTCCTCCTGGGCCGCGAAGGCCAGCACGTCGGTGGGGCCCTCCTTCTGGCGCCAGTCGGCGTTCAGCTCCGCCATCGCCGCATCGTTCACCAGGGTGAGCCCGAGGCTGTAGGAGGACGCTGCCAGCTCGGGCGGCAGTTCGCCCTGCAGCTGCGCCAGCCACACGCTCAGAGCCCCGTGCCAGAGATCGGCCCCCGCCAGCGGATCGGCCAGATCTCCGGCGGCGGCGAGCAGATCGTCCGGCAGGTCGTCGTCGCTGGAGAAAGCGAGGTCGAGGTCGGGCGGGAGCGGCAGGTTGCCGTGGGCGGCTGGCAGCGTCATTGCGGCAGGGTGGGGCGGCCGAACCAGGCCAGCAGCAGCAGCAGGGAGCTGAGCCCCACGGCGGTGAGCCCGAAGTGCAGCAGGCTCTGACGCCCCTTGCGCACCATGTTGCGCATCGCCAGCTTCACGAAGCTCGGCGGCGGCACTGCGGGAGCTGCCGTGGTCGCGCCGGGGGCGTCCGGGGGGTTGCTCTCAGGCATCTGGGGATTGGCCATCAGGGGATCAACGGGGCTCAGGCGGCCTCATCGGCGGCGATCTCCACACCCTGGCGCAGCAGCGCCTGGATGAAGGGATCGAGATCGCCATCCATCACCCCCTGCACATCGGTGGTTTCCACAGCGGTGCGCAGATCCTTCACCATCTGGTACGGGTGGAACACGTAGTTGCGGATCTGGTTGCCCCAGGCCGCCTCCACGATGTCGCCGCGGATGTCGGCGATCTCCGACGCCCGCTGCTCCTGGGCGATCACCAGCAGCTTGGCCATCAGCAGCGCCATCGCCTTCTCCTTGTTCTGGAGCTGGGAGCGCTCCTGGGTGCAGCGCACCGCCAGGCCGGTGGGGATGTGCAGGATCCGCACCGCTGTTTCCACCTTGTTCACGTTCTGGCCGCCGGCGCCGCCCGAGCGGGAGGTGGTCACCTCCAGATCCTTGTCGGGGATGTCGAGCTTCACGTCTTCGTCCAGCTTCGGCATCACCTCCACCCCCGCGAAGCTGGTCTGGCGCTTGTCGTTGGCGTTGAAGGGCGAGATCCGCACCAGCCGGTGGGTTCCTTTCTCGTTGCGCAGGTAGCCGTAGGCGTAGCGGCCGTCGATCTCGATCGTGCAGCTCTTGATGCCCGCCTCCTCCCCTTCCGAGAGTTCGTCCACCGACACCTTCATGCCGTGGTCTTCGGCCCAGCGGGTGTACATGCGCATCAGCATCAGCGCCCAGTCCTGGGCGTCGGTGCCGCCGGCGCCGGCGTTGATCGAGATCACGGCGCCTTCCTTGTCGTAGGGGCCGCTCAGCAGCCGCTCCAGTTCCCAGCGGTCGAGGGCGCCCTTGAGGCTCTGCAGGCCGCCGTTGGCCTCGCCCAGCAGTTCCTCGTCGGGTTCCAGGTCGTAGAGCTCCAGCGTGGCGCGGGCGTCATCGATCGCCGCCTGCCACTGCTGCAGTTGCTCCAGCTGAGCCTTCACCTCATCGAGCTGGCGCATCTGTTTCTGGGCCTGCTGCTGGTCGTCCCAGAAGCCGGGCTGGGAGGCCAGCTGCTCGAGATCCTGCTGGCGCGCGTTCAGGGCCGGTACGTCAAAGACAGTCCTGGGCATGGCCCAGGCGGTCGGTGAGTTCGGAGAGATCGCGCTTGAAATCGGTGAGATCGAGCACCGGCGGGCCTGGGGCGTGGTGGATTCGACCGTATCAGCCGCGCCTGCTTGCCACGCCCGCGTCGGCGCTCCCCGACCGGGGCCGCTCCTAAGATCCAGCCAAAGCACCGGTCCAGCCTGATGGCGGCATCCCCCGCTCCCTCCTCCGCCAGTCCCAGCGTGGAGATCTACACCTGGCGGTTCTGCCCGTTCTGCATGCGCGCCAAGGCGCTGCTCGATCGCAAAGGGGTCGCCTACACCGAATACGGCATCGATGGCGATGACGCGGCCCGCGCCGCCATGGCTGACCGCGCCGATGGCCGCACCAGCCTGCCCCAGATCTTCATCGCCGATCGGGGCATCGGCGGCTGCGACGAGCTCCATGCCCTCGAACGCACCGGTCGCCTCGATCCCCTGCTGCAGGGAGCCTGAGGGGTGGGGGCCACAGCACGCACCCCGGCGCCCGCTTCCCAGCTCTTCGTCGTCGACCCCATCGAGCGGCTGCGGCCGGCCAAGGATTCCAGCGTCGCCCTGATGCAGGCGGCCCAGCGGGCCGGCCAGGAGGTGTGGGTCTGCACCATCGCCGAGCTGGCCGTGGAAGGTGAGCGGGCCGGCGCCGCTGGCCCCGGTTGCACGCCGCTGGTGCGCGCCCGCCCCGTCACCTTCGCCCCCATGCACCCCGACGGTGACGGCTGGCAGGTGCCCGATCCCTGGTTCAGCGCCGGGGAACCGCTCTGGTTGCCGCTCTGCGACTTCCCGGTGGTGTGGATGCGCAAGGATCCCCCCGTCGATGAAGCCTTCCTCTACGCCACCCTGCTGCTGGAGCGGGCCGAGCACCAGGGCGTGCGCGTGCTCAACCGGCCCGCAGCCCTGCTGGCCTGGAACGAGAAGCTCGGCGCGCTGCGCTTCAGCCACCTGATGGCGCCCTCGCTGGTGAGTGCCGATGCCGAGCAGCTGGCCGCCTTCGCCGCTCTGCACCACGAGGTGGTGCTCAAGCCGCTGGGGGGCCGCGCCGGCCAGGGCGTGGTGCGCACCGCCGCCGCCGCACCGGGCCTGCGTGCCCTGCTGGAGCTGGTCACCCACCAGCAGACGCTGCCGGTGATGGTGCAGGCCTTCCTGCCGGCCGTCACTGCCGGCGACAAACGCATCCTGCTGGTGAACGGTGAGCCGCTGGGGGCGATCAACCGCCGGCCCCTGCCCGGCGAGTTCCGCAGCAATCTGGCGGTGGGCGGCGCCCCTGAACCCACGGCCCTCAACGCCGCCGAAACCGCCATCTGCTCCGAACTGGCGCCGGTGCTACAGGCGGAAGGCCTGTTCTTCGTGGGCATCGATGTGATCGACGGCCGCCTGAGCGAGATCAACGTGACCAGCCCCACAGGCATCCGCGAGATCGAACGGCTGGGCGGTGTGCCCGTGGCCGATCTCACCATGGAGCGGCTTCTGAAGGCCTGAGGCCTGGCCATCCGCCAGGGCCAGTCCACCAGAGGAGCCGTTGCTGCTGATTCGTGGATCGGGTTTAGTCTCTGGGTCCATCTTCGCGACCGGAACCATGACGTCCGACGCCAGCCTGGTCCCGGGTAGCGATTCCAATCAGGACACCGGATTCAGTAAGGAGCAGCGTCGCGCTGACCGCCTGATGACCGAAGGCATCGAGGACCTGGTTCAGCCCTTGTTCAAGGTGAATCAAGGCCTCGGCTGGCTGCGTCTGTTCGCCCTGCTGGTGCCTTCGCTCGCCTGTCTGTGGATGTACTGGCAGGAACCCAGGTTGCTTCTGGCCCTGCCCTGGCTGGTGGCGAGCACGCTGCTCTACGCCTTCGTGATGATCAGCACCCACGACATCAGCCACTCCACCCTGCTTGACCTCGGTGACATTGAACAGGCCGTGGGCTGCGCGCTGAGCTGGCCGATCGGCTGGCCCTATCGCACCTACCGCAATCTGCATCAGCTCCATCACCGCATGAATGGGATGGACCTGCGCGACCCGGAGCGGCGGGAACCGTCCGAGGAGGAGGAGGCCAGGGCCGGTGCGCTTCGGCGTCTCCACTTTCAGCACCCCTTCTGGATCAGCGTGCTCGTGTTCGGCGGCCTGCAATTGATTGTGTCGATGTTCTGGTTCGGCTGGAAACTGCGTGACAGCCATTCACGCCTTGTCGCCGGCATGGTCAACGACCTGATCGGCATCCTGGTGGTACAAACCTGCATGTTCGCCTGGGCAATCAGCCAGGGCGAGGTGATCAAGCTGATCCTGATGCTGGTGGTGGTGGAGCGCCTCGTGGGCGGACTGATGCAGGTGCGCGGCATGATCGAGCACCACAGGCTCTGGCACGCCAACACCACCTATGAGCTCACTCAGCTGTACACCTCGCGCAACATTGCCGCCGGTCCGCTGGTGAACGTGCTGATGGGAGGCCTGCCGCATCACTCTCTGCATCACGCCTACCCGTCGATCCCCTACGACCGCCTACCCGAGGCCACGGCCATCGCAGAGAAGACACTGCTCAGCCATGGCAAGCCACCGCTGCCCAAGGTGGACAACTACATCGAGGGACTGGCCTTGCTGATGTGATGCCGTGCTTCACAACCCTGGCAGCAAGCGGGGCAGGAAGACCAGCACCAGTGGAATCCCGATCCGCTGGATGCCGATCCAATGGCCAAGCTGACTTGGTGTGTGGCTGATGGCTAAGCGCGCAGCGCTCGACCGACTCGCTCAGAGGCTGCTCGGCGTTTGGGGGGTGTTTCCCGAAGCGAGTGAACTGGGGAGTTGGCTGCGCGCATGGTTGTAGCCAGCTTCAAAGATCTGGCTGTAACTCTTCCATTCCATGAAGGGGTAGTGCCCGATCTCAGGCCTCAGAACCACATCGGCAAGCTGTTCCTGTGACTGGGAAGCAGCGTGGGAGGCACACATCATGGCGTTGATGATGGTTTTGCCGAGGGATGGTCTGCGCCGCTGCCGGTTCACACCATATTGATTGGCGGAATCTGGCTCTACATCCAGCGAGATGGCGATGATCCTGCCATCGGTCAGGTGCCGGGCCGGAGCGATGGGAAGATTATTCAGGATTCCGCCATCCACATGCAGTTCGCCAGTGGCATCTTCAACGGGTGGAAAGATTCCCGGCACTGACATGCTGGCGATCACAGCCGTGGGAATGTCGCCAGCCGTCCAGGCTTGAAGTTGATTGGTGGAGAGATTGGTGGAGAAACACTGCAGCACCAACCAGCTGTCTTGAATCATCGAGCAACCGAAGAAGGCGGCGAGCTCACGCTGGGAATTGGACAACGAAAACAGGGAGTCGCGGGGAATGGTGATGGTGTAGGGCTTGGCGTCGATGATCACTCGCTCGAGGTGTCCGAGGATTTGCTGCGCGGTCAGCTCAAAGGCTGCCAAGGAGGAAACGAGCGCTCCAATGCTCACGCCCATGACCATGTCGATGTCGTCCACCGGAAGTTCCTGTAGGGCCGCGATCGCTCCAACATGAGCAAATCCCCTGGCACCACCACCGCCCAGTACCAGAATGTTCTGGAGACGCAGCACCGTGCGGGCCAGCCGTTCCATATGGCTTTGCTTGGCCGCTTTGATGTTGAGCACGAAGGCAAAACTCTTGTTGCTGAACCAGCCCTGCGTGCTGGGGCAATCCTGCTCCATGGGCCAGAGCCGCACCAGAATCGCCTCCGAATCCATACGGCTGGGTAGATCGGCATGGTCAACGGTGCCATCACTGAGAATCACCAGCCGGTCGATCAACTTCTGATTCCTCCAGCTCACTGCCAGCGGATCGTCCGTGATCAACACCTGAAGATCACGCGCTTTGGTGGCTTCCGTCAGCTGGTGGTGAAGATCAGCCTCGCTGCTGCAATGACGTGTGATGACAGGACTTTCTAAGGCGATGGTTTTGCCCGCCTGGCTACGTAGATGGCTGGCCAGCTCCACCAGGACCTCGCGTGTGAGCAAGGACTCCGGGTGGACATTGTGTATCAGAATTGTATTGAGAGGAGATTGCCTTGGATCCCTGCCGATGGAGGCGGCTTCGGCCAGCGATGCCAACAGCTGAGTCTGAAAATCAGCCGATTGATGCAGCATCTGCTGGAGATCTTCCTTGCCGAACTGGAAGTACTTCAGATCGGTCAGCGCGATCGCAGAAGCGGATCGTGGCTGATCACAGAACAACCCGTATTCACCCACCAGATCCCCCTGCACCACTTTGCGGAAGCAGCAGGTTGTGTGCTCCAGTCCGCCGCTGAACAGGCCGAGAATTCCTGCTTCAATCACATAGGCGAAGTCGGCTGACTCCCCTTCTCGGAAGAGAAGATCGCCTTCTTTGATCGTGCCTGTCTGCGGGTTCAGAGCCTCGATGCAGCTGGATGGAATGCTTCTGAACATCCGGGAGTGTTTGAAGACCTTCTGCAGCCGCTCCCTCGTCGTCATCCCGTCTGTGCGGCACTGTTGAACTGCGTGTGATTATCCCTCTACCCCTGCAGGCTGCTACTGGCGGGCCTGCGTATGTGCGGGATCGCTGGATCCAGCGGCAGATTGAGTTGTTGTTGCAGGACACCCAGTTTCAGGGCCACTTCCTGCAGCTCCCGCTCCGGTTCCGAACCCCGCACCAGGCCCGCACCCGCCGTGAGTTCCAGCTGGTCACCGTGCAGGCGCCCGCTGCGGATGGCCACCCGCAGCTCGGCGTCACCAGCGCTGTCGATCCAGCCGATCGGGGCGGCGTAGTGGCCTCGTTCGAACGGTTCCAGGCTGCGCAGCCAGGCCATCGCTTCCCGCCGGGGGAGCCCCGCCACCGCCGGTGTGGGGTGCAGTGCCGCCGCTAGGGACAGCAACTGCTGGTCCCCGAGGGCTGCGGTGATGGGCGTGTGCAGATGCACCAGCTGGCCGTGTCGAGCCAGCCGCGGATGGCGCGGTCGCCGCGGCGACAGTCCGGCGCCAGCCAGCACCTCAGTGATCGCCTCCACCACCAGCTCGTGCTCGTGCCGGTCTTTGACGGATCGGCTGAGCTGGTCGGCCAGCGGCCCGCAGGGGGCAGTGCCGGCTAGGGCGTCGCTGCGCAGCTGGCCCTGGCGCACGGTCAGCAGCCGCTCCGGCGAGGCGCCGATCAGGGCTGCACCTTCCCGTTGCTGCCACAGGAAGCGACAGCTGCCGGGCTGATGGCGTCGCAGATGGGCCAGCAACTGGAGTGGATCCAGCGGGCGGTCGAGCTGCAACTGCTGCCGCACCGCCACCACCAGCTTGCGCAGCGCACCGCTCTCCACCAGTTCCAGGGCACGCGTCACCGCTTCGCGGTAGCCCGCTTCCCAGGGAGAACGGCTGGCGATGCCCGGGCCCCTGCCCAGGGGGAGCTCCGCCTCGTGATCCGTCGGCAGCTGTTCCAGACGGCGGGCCTGCTCCCAGAGCTCTTCGGCCATCGCTCGGGTGGTGACATCCCCGCCCAGATTGCGCTGCAACCTCAGCCAGCAATGGCGGCCCTGGCGGCTGAGTTGCCAGCGGGGCAGGACCGCCTCCACACCGGCTACACCATTGCCTTCCTGCAGCGGGCTGTCGAAGAAGGAGAAGGCCAGCAGCACCCGGGGCCGCGCCGCGGCGGGGCAGAACTGGGGCACCGTCACCAGCCGGCTCAGGCTCACGGCGCTGAACCGCTGGGCCATCTCGAAGCGGCGTGGACCGCTCAGAACAAGGCTGTTTGTGTGGCCCGTTGCCGCCAGGCAGAGCCCGGGGGCGCCATCCCAGAGGAAGCGGAAACGATGGCCATCTCCCAGGTGGGGGAGTAGCGCCAGCGGGTCCCGAGCGGGAATCGGCAGGGCCAGGCTGAGCACGCCCTCCTCCTCGAGCTGCCGTGCCCCAAGGGCGGCGGCTGCCAGCAGATCGGTGAAGGAAGGGGCGACCTGCACCAGGGGGAGGGCCGGGAGCGGCGGGCGGAAGCTGCTCAAATGTATGGGTCCTCTTCGGTCCGACGTCTCCGCTGCCCATGTCCGACCCCAAGGTCGTCGCAAGCCGTTACGCCTGCGCGGATCCCGCCCGTCGCCGGTTGTGGAAGGCAGCCATCAAGTGGCCGATGTATTCGGTGGCGGTGATGCCCGTGCTGCTGGCCGCTGGCTGGCTGGCCGGCCAGGGACAGGTTCCGCGCTGGGACCAGCTGCTGGGGTTCCTTGTGGCGGCTGTGCTCCTGCTCGGCTGGGAGAATCTGGCCAACGATGTCTTTGATGCCGATACCGGCGTGGACCGGCTCGGCAAGCCCCATTCAGTGGTGAACCTGACCGGCCGCCGCGACCAGGTGGCTGTGCTGGCCAATGGCTGCCTGGGGCTGGGTCTGGTCTTGATCGCCGTGGTGGCGGCCCGCAGCAGTCCGGCGGTGCTGGCGCTGGTGCTGGCCTGCTGCGGCCTCGGCTACGCCTACCAGGGGCCACCGCTGCGCCTGGGTTACAGGGGGCTGGGGGAACCGCTGTGCTGGCTGGCCTTCGGGCCGCTGGCCACAGCCGCCGCCCTGCTGGCACTCGCCCCCGCCGCGACGGCCACAGCGATCCCTTGGCGCACCGCCTTGCTGCTTGGCGGCGGGCCTGCCATCGCCACCACCCTGGTGCTGTTCTGCTCCCATTTCCACCAGGTGGCGGAAGACGCCGCCAATGGCAAGCACTCACCGGTGGTGCGGCTCGGCACGGCACCGGCGGCGGCGCTGGTGCCCTGGTTCGTGGCCCTCACCCTGGCGCTGCAGTGGGCGCCGGTGCTGCTGGGTCGCTGGCCGCTCACGGCCCTGCTCGGGGTGGTGGGCCTGCCGCCGGCCCGCGCCTTGATCCAGCTGCTGCGGGAGCACCACGCCGCCCCTGAGCGGATCACCAGCAGCAAGTTCCTGGCGCTTCAGTTTCAAGCCCTGAACGGACTCGGCCTGGCCTGTGGACTGGCGGTGGGGCCATGGCTGAGCCGCTGGTGACGCTGACCTGGCGGCCCTTCCGGCTGCCGTTGGCGCGTCCGCTCGTCACGGCCCAGGGCGCCATGGCCGAAAAGCACGGCTGGTTGCTGCGGCTCCAGGCCGAAGGCCCGGGCAACTCCAGCATCGACGCCTCCAGCCATGGCAGCACCAGCTCCGGCCTGGCCGCCCTGGCGGGCCTTGGCTGGGGAGAAGCGGCGCCGCTGTGTTTCACCCCAGTCACCGCCCAGGAGCGCCAGCGCTCGCTGGCCGCGGCGATCAAGGCCCTCGGCAGCGCTCTGCCCCGGCAGGAGCTGGAGGCGTCCCTGTCTTCCCTGCCGCCCGAGCTGGCTTTCGCACTCGGCCTGGCCCTGGCGGAAGCCGATGGGCTGCTGGGCGCGGCCGCCGGCGGCTGGCTGGCGGCGCCCCCTTCCGCCGTGCTCCTGCCGGCAGGGGAAGCGGCGGTGGCGGCGCTGGACGCGGCGCTCGATCGGCCGCCTGTGCCGCTCGAGCGGCCAGCTGCGCCGCCGTTCACCTGCAAGTGGAAGGTGGCCGCCGCTGGAGATGAGGTCGAGCGTGAGCTGCTGGAGCAGCTGCTGGCGCGCCTGCCTGCCGGCAGCCGCCTGCGCCTGGATGCCAACGGCGGCTGGGACCGCGCCACGGCCTGGCAGTGGGCCGACCGGCTGGCGGAGGATCCGCGCCTGGAGTGGCTGGAGCAGCCCCTGGCTCCCCCTGACCTTCCCGGCCTCATGGAGCTGGCACGGCGGGTGCCGGTAGCGCTGGATGAGTCGCTGCAGCTCGATCCCGCCCTGCGCCGCCACTGGCCGGGCTGGCAGGTGCGGCGCCCTGCCGTGGAAGGGGATCCCCGGCAGCTGCTGGCGGCGTTGCAGCAGGGCGACGGCGGCGCCAGTGCAGTGGTGCTGAGCACGGCCTTTGAAACGGGCATCGCGCAGCGGTTGATGGGGCATCTGGCGGCGCTGCAGAGCCGGAGCGCCACCCCCGCCGCTCCCGGCCTGGCGCCCGGCTGGGCGCAGGCCTCAGCGTTGTGCGCCGCCGATCCGGAAACCGTGTGGCAGGCGGCTGGCGCCGGCCAGCGGGCCGAGGGAGGCCATAGCTTGTGACGCCTGATCGGGCAGACGATGGCCCTCAGCATCGAAGTGCACGCCGAGGTGGCGCCTGAGCCGCAGGTGGCCCGGTTGCTGGCCGCCTGGCAGCGGGGGCAGCTGGTGGGGTTGTGTGCGGCAGGGGAAGGGGAAGAGCTGGTGGCAGCCATGGCCGGCTGCCCACCGCTGGCGGCGCCGGGGGTGGTGATCGGCAGCGGCGGCAGCCGTGGCGGGCGCCGCTGGTGCGTGCAGCCGCTGGCCCATCTGCAGGCTTCGGCCCGCGCCACGGCCGCCTGGCTGCAGGCCTTGGGCCTCGATCCCGCCGGCTGCCTGCAGCTCAATCCGCTGCCGCTGCAGCACACGAGCGGCCTGATGCCGGTGCTGCGTGCCCGGCAGTGGGGCGGCCAGTGGCGTTGGTTGCCGCCGCAGCTGCTGCGCGCGCCCGCTGAGCTGCCGGAGGCGGTGCCTCTGCCGACGGATCGTCCGGTGCTGCTGTCGCTGGTGCCCACCCAGCTGCAGCGCCTGTTGGCGGATCCGGCAGGGCGGCGTTGGTTGCGGGGCCTGGCAGTGATCTGGACGGGTGGGGCTCCCCTGGCTCCGGATCTGGCCGCCTGGGCCCGGCGCGAGGAGATCCGCCTCGCCCCTTGCTATGGGGCCACCGAAACCGCCGCCATGGTCACGGCGCTGCCGCCGCAGCGCTTTCTGGCCGGCGATGGGGGCTGCGGCCACCCCCTCGACGATGTGACCCTGCGCCTGAACCCCGCCAATGGCGCGATCGAACTGCGTTGCGGGCGGCTCAGCCCGGGCTGGCTGGCCGCCGACGGCAGCGGCCTGCGCCCGTTCGCTGAACCCGGCGGCGATGGCTGGTGGGCCAGCGGCGATGCCGGGCAGCTCACACCGGCCGGTCTGCAGGTGCTGGGCCGGCTCGACGGCGCCATCCACAGCGGCGGCGAAACCGTGTTTCCCGAGCAGGTGGAGCAGCGGCTGAAGCGGCTGGCCGCCGCCGCCGGCCTGCCGCTGGCGGATCTGCTGTTGCTGCCGGTGCGGGATCCTCTCTGGGGGGAGCGGTTGGTGGCCCTGGTCCGCCCGCTGCCAGTCGGAGCTGCTGCGCCGTTGCGCGAAGGCCTGATGGAGCTCGCCCGCCGCCTGCCGCCGGCCGAGCGGCCGCTGCACTGGTGGACCTGCACATCCCTGGCGCGCACCGCCACGGGCAAGTGGCAGCGGCCGCGCTGGCATGAATGGTTGCGGCAACAGCATGAAATCAACCCCGAACCCCGCTAAAGAGGGTGCGCGTTGACTGCCACCGATGGCTGACCTGACTGATTCCGAAATCGCCAACAAGAAACTGGTTGCAGGGCTGCTGGGGCTCTTTCTTGGTGCGCTTGGCATTCACAAGTTCATGCTCGGTTACACCAAGGCCGGCATCATCATGCTGCTCGTCACTGTGCTCACCTGCGGGTTCGGCGGCTTCGTGATGGGTGTGATCGGCCTGATCGAAGGCATCATTTATCTCGCCGCCACCCCTCAGGATTTCAAGGCCACCTATATCGATGCCCAGAAGGAGTGGTTCTGATGGCGAAGCAACGCGCCGGCACAGCACGTCGAGCCCTGCTGCTCGTGGTGCTTGGTGTGGGAGGCGTGGCCAGCGTCAGCCTGGCTCCCGGGCTCGCGCTGGTACCGCTCCATCCCCTCACCCTGATCGCTTCCCTGCTGCCGCTCCAGCTGGCGGGGCTGCTGTGGGTCTTCGGCCGCTAGCCCGGAGCGGACTCCGCTGGTGGTGTTGCCGGCTCCACTGGCGCTGCAGAAGCTGATGACGCAGCCGGTGCTGAGGCCGCAAGCCACCGTTCGACCGCTTCCGGTAGTGCCTGCCGTTGCCGGACCGTTGGATCGATCGCCACATGGCGCAGCCGGGCCCGCGCCACTTCACGCCCTTCAGAAGTGAAGCGAAAGGCCACCTCGAAGCTCGATGCCTCCAGGCGCTGCGGCTCCAGCCTGATCCGCAGGGGCGCGCCGCAGACGAGGGGCCGCCGGTAGTCGGCGTCGCAGTGCACCACCGGCAGCGCGCGGGCGGGCGTGGTGGCGGGGGTCGGAAAGATCTCTGCGGCCGCAATGCCGAAGCGCTCCAAGCTTTCCTCCCAGGCTTCGTGGCACCAGCGCAGCAACTGGTGGAACTGCATCACGCCGGCGGCATCGGTGTCGCCGAAGCGCACCATTCGCCGCAGCTCCAGCCAGTCGGCGGGATCCTGGCGGGTGCCGGGTTCCCCCACCTCCGGGTTGATCGCACCCTCCCCTGGCTGCACCACCTTCCTCCATCCATCCCGCCGTCTGACCATCCTGGTGGGCCGCCCCATAAAGCCGGCGTGGTGGTCAAGCCACGCACGCCGCCGGAGTGGCGGACGAGGCCTGCAGCGCCGTGTCGTGCTTGCTTGTGGGCGGGAGATTTCCGCCGTTCATGACAGGTCTGTTGTCGGCTGTGGTCACCACGACTACGTTCCCCTCAGTGCGTTGTTTTTTCTTTTGGCCGCCGAGATCGCTTACGAGCCGCCCAGCATCAACAAGGCCTGGGCGGCGTTTGTGGCCCACATCCCCACCATCCTGCTGATCTGGGTGGCCACCATCGTCATCGCTGTGATCGGCTTTGTCGTATCGGTGATCTTTTCGTTGATCGGAATCGGTCTGGCCGGCGGCAATACCGATGCTGAAGCCGTGGGGTCGTTGGCCGTTTGGCTGGGCAATCTCTCCCAGGTGCCGTTCGCGATCCTCTCCAATCTGGTGGGGGTGCTGTTCGTGGCCGTGCCCGCCATGCATTACGACAGCGGCGAGAACATTTCCTCTCAGGTGGCCTTCCGCGCCCTGCTGCAGCGGCCCTTGCGTTACCTCCTCGCCGGTGCGTTGTTTTCGGTCGTGACCACCGTGGGCTTCCTGCTCTGCATCCTGCCCGGTATTGCCGTGGCCTTGGTGACGCCGGTGTTCGTGAACAGGATCTTCCTCAGTGATCAGCCGATCGTGGAGGCCTTCGCGTCCTCGTTCCAGGCGGTGTATCGCTCACCGCGCGGTCGCACGTTTGCCGGCATCCAGCTGCTCACCTGGCTAGTGGTGCTGCTTGTTTCCGTCTGCACCTGTGGCCTCGGAGCTCTCGTGGCCGTGCCGGTGGGAACCTTCTACATCCAGAACTCCGCGTATCACCAGGGAGCCATCAGCTAGCTCCCCGGAAGCATCACGCCCATATCCGCTGAGGTGGAGTGGGCTACCCGCTTGGAAACGCAGGTAGACCGAGCCCGTAACTGAACACCATCCGTGCGGCCCAGTAGAGCAGCAATGCCGCGGCGGCCAGCACCAGATGACGTCCGTTCAGAGCCCGGGGCACCAGTTGACCACTGCGAAGCGCTGCCACCGACCACACCACCAGGGCGGCTGCGGCAAGCGGCCCGAAGCCGTGCAGCTGCACTGAGGTGGCCAGCTGGCCGTTCAGAGCGGCTGCCGTGGCACGGGTGAGGAAGCAGGTGGGGCAGGGAATTCCCGTGAGCGCCCGCAGCGGACAGGACAGTCCCGGCAGGCCGGCGTGCCAGCCCTTCAGCCAGAGGTAACCGGTGAGCAGGGCAGGAAGGGCCACCCCGCAGCGCCGCAGCTGATCGAGCCAGCGCTGGCGCCGGCTCCGCTGCAGATCACGGCGGCGGGAGCTGCTCAGCGATCCACTGAGCCCATGATCACGTCGATGGAGCCGAGGATCGCCATGATGTCGGCCACCTTGGCCCCGGTGAGGATGTGGGGCAGGATCTGGAGGTTGTTGAAATCAGCGGCGCGGATCTTCCAGCGCCAGGGAGTGACGTCGTCGTTGCCCATGATGAACACGCCCAGCTCCCCTTTGCCGGATTCCAGCCGCGCGTAGAGCTCACCACTAGGGATCTTGAAGGTGGGGGCCACTTTCTTGGCGATGTACTGATAGTCGAAGCCGAAGGATTCACCCCCCTTGCCCTCGCTCATGCGCCTGGCCTCCAGGTTTTCGGTGGGGCCGCCGGGGATTCCCTTGCAGGCCTGCCGCAGGATCTTGAGGGATTGGCGCATCTCCTCGATGCGCACCTGATAGCGCGCGTAGCAATCGCCTTCCGTGCGCCAGGCCACGTCCCAGTCGAAGTCGTCGTAGCACTCGTAGTGATCCACTTTGCGCAGATCCCAGGGCACGCCGGAGGCGCGCAGCATCGGGCCCGACAGGCTCCAGTTGATGGCCATCTCACGGCTGATCACGCCGAGGCCCTGGATCCGGCGCTTGAAGATCGGGTTGTTGGTGATCAGCTTTTCGTATTCGTCGATCTTTGGGCCGAAATAATCGAGGAAATCGAGGCACTTCTCCAGCCAGCCGTAGGGAAGATCGGCAGCCACGCCTCCGATGCGGAAGTAGTTGTTGTTGATCAGCCGCTGGCCGGTGGCCGCTTCCCAGAGGTCGTAGATCATCTCCCGTTCGCGGAAGATGTAGAAGAAAGGGGTCTGGGCGCCCACATCCGCCAGGAACGGGCCCAGCCAGAGCAGGTGGTTGGCGATGCGGTTGAGCTCCAGCATCAGCACCCGGATGTAGCTGGCCCGCTTCGGCACCGGGATGTCGGCCAGCCGTTCCGGCGCATTCACCGTGATCGCCTCGTTGAACATGCCGGCGGCATAGTCCCAGCGGCTCACGTAGGGCACGAACATCACGTTCGTGCGGTTCTCGGCGATCTTCTCCATGCCGCGATGGAGGTAGCCGATCACCGGTTCGCAGTCCACCACGTCCTCGCCGTCGAGGGTCACCACCAGCCGCAACACCCCGTGCATCGAGGGGTGGTGAGGCCCGAAGTTCACCACCATCGGCTCGGTGCGTGTTTCGAGCTGCGTCATGGCGCCGGGGCGGGCGAGCGATCCGCAGGATCTTAGGAAGGGATCGCCGCAACCAGGGCCTTTGCCGCCAGACGCCCCCTCCGGGTTCCACCATCTGCCGGTGCTCGCCGATGCCGTGCTGGCGGCCTTCAGCGACCTGCCTCCTGGCGCCACCGTGATCGATGCCACCGTGGGCGGTGGCGGCCACAGCGCCCTGCTGCTGGAGGCGTACCCCGACCTGCAGCTGATCGGCCTGGATCAGGACGCCACCGCCCTGGCCGCCGCCGCCACGCGGCTGGCCCCGTTCGGCGAGCGGGTGCGCCTGATCGCCACCAATTTCGCCGCCTACGCCCCCGCCGCTCCGGTGCACGGGGTGCTGGCCGATCTGGGCGTGAGCAGTCCACAGCTGGATGTGGCGGAGCGCGGCTTCAGCTTCCGCGCCGATGGCCCCCTCGACATGCGCATGAACACCAGCGCCGGCGAGAGTGCCGCCGAGCTGCTCGACCGCCTCGACGAGAAGGACCTTGCGGATCTGATCTATGCCTACGGCGAGGAACGGCTCTCGCGGCGGATCGCCCGCCGCATCGTCGAGCAGCGCCCCTGGAGCCCCGCTGACCGAACGGGCGGCGGCACCAGCGCCCTTGCCTACCTGGTGGCCGGCTGCTACCCGCCAGCGGCCCGGCGCGGCCGCATTCACCCCGCCACCCGCACCTTCCAGGCCCTGCGCATCGCCGTCAACGATGAGCTCGGCGCCCTCGACCGCTTCCTGCAGCAGGCTCCGCAGTGGTTGCTGCCGGGCGGTGTCCTGGCGGTGATCAGCTTCCATTCGCTCGAAGATCGCCGCGTCAAGACGGCCTTTCTGAGCGATGAACGCCTGGAGCGGCGCACGCGCAAGCCGCTGATCGCCACGGAGGCAGAGCAGGAGGCCAATCCCCGCAGCCGCTCCGCCAAGCTGCGGCTGGCGGCAAGGCGCTGATGGCTTCGCTCGATGCGTTGTGGTGGGTAGCGCTCACGCTGCAGCTGGTGGCCATTCCCGGCACCCTGCTGCCCGTGCTGCCGGGGCTGATCTTCCTGCCGCTCGGGGCCGGCCTGTGGGTGTGGGCGGCGGGCTGGAGCACCGCCTGGCCCACCCTGCTGCTGGCCTGCCTGATCCTGCTGCTGGGCTGGGGGGCCGACGCGCTCGGGGTGGTGCTGGGGGCGGCCCGTCTGCAGGCCACCCGCTGGGCCTACATCGGCGCCGGCCTCGGGCTGGTGGTGGGCTTGCTGGGGCTGCTGCCCGCCCTGCCGGTGGGCGGACCGCTGCTCGGTGCCCTGGTGGGACCGCTGCTGGGGGCCACCCTCGGGGAGCTGGTGTCGGCGTCGTCGGCGCTGGGGCCGCTGGGGCTGGAGCGGCTGCGCCGTGCGTTGCTCGTGGGGCTGGCGGTGGTGGCCGGCATGTTGGTGAGCCGGCTGGCTCAGTTCCTGCTGGCGTTGCTGGGGGTGGCGGGCTTTGTGCTGCTCAGCACGGTGCTGGCGCCTTGAGCGCCTCCGTTTCCAGCGCGGTCACCGCGGCGGGCGCCTGGCGTAGCTCCGCCACGGCGGCGGCCACAGCGGCGATCGCCTGATCGATGTCGCCCGTGGTGGTGCCGCGGCCCAGCCCGAAGCGCACCGAGGCCGCCGCCGCGGCGCGGTCGAGCCCCAAGGCGGCGAGCACATGGGAGGGGCTGCCGGCACTGCAGGCCGAGCCGCCGCTCACTGTGAGCTGGCGCCGCAACAGGCTGTGCAGCCGGTTGCCATCGACACCGGCGATGCGCACGTTGAGGTTGTGAGCCAGGCGCTGCTCAAGGCTGCCGTTCACCGCCACGCCCTCGATCGCCAGCAGGCCGTGCAGCAGCCGCTGCCGCAGGGCGCCGAGCCGCTCCTCGCGCTCCTCCCGGTCGGCCAGGGCGAGCGTGGCGGCCTTGGCCATGCCCACGATCAGCGGCACCGGCAGGGTGCCGGCCCGCAGGCCCCCTTCCTGGCCGCCGCCGTGCTGCTGAGGGTTGAGCGTGAGTCCTTCGCCCACCACCAGCGCGCCGATGCCCTTCGGCCCGTAGAACTTGTGGGCGCTCATGCTGAGCAGATCGATGCCGAGGGCGTCGGGTTGCAGCGCCAGGTGGCCGAAGGCCTGGGCGGCATCGCAATGAAACGCCACACCGCTGGCGCGGCAGAGCGAACCGATCGCCGCCAGCGGCTGCAGCACGCCGATTTCGTTGTTGGCGGCCATCACGCTCACCAGGATCGTGTCGTGGCGCAGCGCCGCCACCAGATCGCCCAGATCCAGCAGGCCATCGGCGCCCACCGGCAGCACGGTGAGAGCAAAGCCGCGCCGCTCCAGCTCGCGCATGGTGTCGAGCACCGCCTTGTGCTCCGTGGCCACCGTGATCAGGTGACGGCCCAGGTGCTGCCGCGCTTCCGCCAGCCCCTTGAGCGCCAGGTTGTTGGCTTCGGTGGCGCCGCTGGTGAACACGACGCGCTCGATCGACACCCCCAGCTGCGCCGCCAGCTGCTCCCGCGCCCGCTCCACCGCCGTGGCCGCCTCCAGCCCCGGCCGGTGCAGGCGGCTGGACGGATTGGCGAACAGCTCGCTCCAGTAGGGCGCCATCGCTTCCACCACCGCCGGCTCGCAGGGGGTGGTGGCCTGGTAGTCCAGGTAGGGATGGGTCACGGGATCGCCTGGGGCTGGGAAGAAGGGTCGGGACGCTGCGGCGACCCAGCATCCCTTGTAGCAGTGGCGCCGCACGATCACAGCGGCGTTGTGGCTTCGATGTGGGCGCGCTGGCCGGGAAGAAGCGTGGAGAATGGCGGCAGGCGCCAGATCCTTGGCTTGCTGTCCTGCCCCTGCGCTCTCCTGCTGATGCCTCGCTGCGCACTGGCCCTCAGCTCCATGGTCCTGGTGGTGGCCGCGGCCCATGGCCAGGGCCTGCCGGTGCTGATCCCTTCCCAGAACCGCCCGCCGGGCATGGCGCTGCTGGTGGAGCGTGTGGTGCCCGGGGGCGTGCAGGCGCTGGGGGTCTATGCAGTCACTGCTGATCCGGCTCGCCCCGGCCTGCTGCGCATCAAGGTGTGGGAGGAGCTGCCGAACGACGTCAAGGTGCGCAGTGAAACGATCGGCTGCTCCGCCACGGCGCCGATGCGGGTCACCAACGACGGCCGCCAGTTGATCCTGCGCCAGCTCAACCCGGGCGGGGTGATCACCAGCGTCAACCGCAAGGACCATCTGGTGTGGTGGGCCTCCTGCCACCCGCAGCATGCGGGCCAGGACCCGGCCGGGCTGCGGGCCGTGGCGCTGCAGCTGGGCTACAGCGGCAACCTGCAGGAACGGGAGCAATACCTGCCGGCGGGATCGCTCTGAAGCCGCCTCGCAGCCGGGTTGGCGGCCCTGGATAGATTTCCGGCACCACCGGTGGGTCCATGAGCCAAGCCATCCCAGCAGCCGCACCCGACGGCGACGCCGCCCCGGACCAGCCCCTGGCGCAGGGTCTGGAGTCCACCGCCGGCGGCGAGGCCAGCTCCACGGTTGCCAGTTCCGCAGTGGCCGGCACCGCTGCCCCCGTGGCCGCCCAGCCGCCGCGCCTGCTGCTCGTCGACGACGAGCCGGGGCTGCGCACCGCGGTGCAGGCCTACTTGCAGGACGAAGGCTTCGAGGTGGTCACCGCCAACGATGGCGAAGAAGGCTGGAAGGTGGCGCAGGAGATCGTGCCGGATGTGGTGCTCACCGACGTGATGATGCCCCGCCTCGATGGCTACGGCCTGCTCAGGCGCCTGCGGGGCGATGAGCGGCTGGGGGGTACGCCGGTGATTTTCCTCACCGCCAAGGGCATGACCGCCGACCGCATCGAGGGCTTCCAGGCGGGCGTCGACGATTACATCCCCAAACCGTTCGATCCCGACGAGCTGGTGGCCCGGGTGCGCAACATGGTGCGGCGCCAGGAGCGGCTGCTGGCCGAGGCCGCCCGCTACGCCGATGCCGACATCGGCCAGATGGCGCGCCAGATCACCGAGATCCGCTCGCTGCTGCAGGGGGGTGGCGGCAAGAAGGCGCCGACCGGCGTCAAGCTCGACTTCACGCCCCGCGAGGCGAGCGTGCTGCAGCTGGTGGCCGAAGGCCTGATGAACAAGGAGATCGCCCGCCGTCTGGAAACCTCGATCCGCAACGTCGAGAAGTACGTGAGCCGCCTGTTCACCAAGACCGGCACCACCAGCCGCACCGAACTGGTCCGCTACGCCCTCGAAAACAGCCTGGTGGAATGAGGTAGCTATCGGCCGCCACCACCCGGCTCCGGCTGCCGTCCGGCAGGCTGCGGCTCAACCACCAGCTGACGCCTCGACCAGCTGCTCCTCCACCTCCATCCCCCTGAAGCCCGTGCCTGCAGGGTCGCTCAACCAGGGCTGGATCTACACCGACAGAGTGGCTTCCGGCGAGGCGGGCCTATGCATCTCCGCCTTCTACGCCGCCCGCTACCGCCATTCCGATCAACAGGTATGGCAGGCGCGGCTGGAGGCCGGCGAGATCCACAGGAACGGCCAGCAACTCCGGGCCGATGGCAGCCTCGCGCCGGGGGATCGGCTGGCGTGGCATCGGCCCCCCTGGCACGAGCCGCCGGTGCCGGATCAGTGGCAGGTCGTCCATGACGACGGCGACATCCTGGTGATCGACAAGCCCAGCGGCCTGCCGGTGCTGCCGGCCGGCGGCTTCCTGGAGCACACCGTGCTGCGTTTGATCGAGCGGCGACATCGGGACGCGGCCGCCACTGCCACCACTGGCGTGCCCCGGCCCGTCCATCGGCTCGGGCGCTTCACCTCCGGGTTGCTGGTCCTGGCCCGCCAGCCGGCCAGCCGCGCCTGGCTCAGCGCCCTGCTGCGCGAGAGCACCGCTGCACCCGAGAGCGGCTGTCGCAAGCTCTACCGCGCACTCACGCAGGCAGGCCCCCTGCCGATCGCGGTGGGCGAGCGGCTGGAGATCCACACGCCGATCGGCCGCTGGCCCCATCCACTGCTGGGCCAGGTGTGGGCGGCCGCCTCCGCTGCGGACTCTGCCGCGGCGCCCCTGCCGGCCTGGAGCGAACTGCACCTGCTGCAGGTGCGCCCGCAGGCCCACCTGGTGGAGGTGGCGATCCGCAGTGGCCGCCCCCATCAGATCCGTATCCATGCCGCCAGCGTCGGCACGCCGCTGCTGGGCGATCCCCTCTACCTGCCCGGCGGCCAGGCCCGCCCCCAGGCCCTGCCGGGCCTGGGGGGCTACCAGCTGCACGCCCATCGGCTCGTGCTGCCCCGGCCCGAAGGCACCTGGCTGGAGCTGGAGGCGCCGCTGCCGCCAGCTCTGGAGCTCGCCCCGGCAGCTGGCGGCTGATGCTCAGTGGCCGGCGCTCAGTGGCCGGCCTCGAACCAGCGGGCCAGCACCGATACATCCTCTTCGGCGTGGCCGGCGGCGATGAGCGTGTCTTCCATGGCGGCCACCTGGGCGGTGAGCGGCAACTCCAGCCCGGCGGCGGCCGCTTCCGCCAGGGCGATCGCCAGGTCTTTGCGGTGCAGGGCGAGCCGGAAGCCCAGCGGGTAGTGATCACTGAGCATGTTGCCCGCCCGGTGGCGCAGGGCCCAGGAGCCGGCCGCACCCCCCTCAAGCGCGGCGCACACCGCTGCCATTGGCAGTCCAAGCCGTCGGCCCAGGGCAATCGCTTCGGCCACGGCGGCATAGCTGCCGGCCACCAGCACCTGGTTCACCGCCTTGGCCTGCTGGCCGGCGCCCACGGGGCCGAAGTGGCTGATCGAACTCCCCACCGCCTCCAGCAGCGGCCGTGCCCGCTCCAGCGCCGCCGCGCTGCCGCCCACCAGCACCGCCAACCTGCCGGCGCGGGCCCCCTCGGTGCCGCCGGTCACCGGTGCATCGAGGTAGGTGATCCCATCGGCCTCCAGGCGGGCGGCGAGGGCGCGGCTGGTGGCGGGAGCAATCGTGGAAAAGTCGATCACCAAGGCGCCGGGGGTCAGGGCCGCCAGCGCTTGCTCCAGCAGCACCGCCTGCACGGCCCGGTCGTCACTGAGGCAGAGGCAGAGCACCGCAGCAGTGGCGGCAGCCTGTGGCACCGAGGCGGCCCGGTGGGCGCCGGCTGCTGCCAGCGGCAGCTCCCGCTCACGGCTGCGGTTGTGCACGGTGAGCGGGTGACCCGCCTGCAGCAGCCGTGCCGCCATCGGCGCTCCCAGGGCGCCGAGGCCGATGAAGGCCACCGGCTCCCGCTTCGGCGTTGACGCCGCTGGCGGCGCAGCCTCGGTGGCGGCCCTCATGCCCGCTCGAAGGCGATCAGGCGGGAGAAGTAGAAGGGCGCCTGATTGAGGCTGCGGCGCAGCGGCTGGAAGCCGGCGGCGGCGGCGGCGGCCACGATGCCGTCTTCACGCAGGGTGTAGGCGCGGGTGGTCTTGCTGGGGCCGGGGAACAGCTGGCCGATCCCCTTGAGCAACGCCAGCAGAGGCGTGTAGGGGGCGAAGCTCACGATCAGCCGCCGCTCTGCCAGACCAGCCAGATGCCGCACCATCTCCTCGGCGGCGGCCTGGGGGTAGTGGATGAACACATCGAGGCACACCACCGTGTCGTAGCGGCCGCTGAGGCTCTCCAGATCGGAGGTGTGGAAGGTCAGCCGGGCCGGATCGATGCCGGCGGCGGCGGCGCGGCGACCAGCTTCCTGCACCATGGCGTCCGAGAGGTCGCTGGCCGAGATGCTGCCGGCCCCCAGGCCGGCCAGCGGCAGGCTGAGGCTGCCCACCCCGCAGCCGGCGTCGCAGAAGCTGCGGCCGGCCAGGTCGCCTTCCTCCTGCAGCCAGGCCAGCACCTGATCCACCGTCTTCTGGTGGCCGATGCGGATGTTGCGCTGCACCTTGTTGACGTCGTCACTGTCGCTGTAGATGCGATTCCAGCGCTCGAAGCCGGTGCTGTTGAAGTAGTCGCGCACCTCCAGCTTCTCCGCCGCCTTCTCGCTGGTGGTGGGCGCCGCGTCAGTGTCCAGGAGCGGTTCGGCGGCCATGCGCTCGGGGGGTGTGGGTGGCCGGATCCTAAGGAGTGCGGGTGGCTTCGCCGGCACGGCGCCAGCGCAGGGGGTCTACGTCGCCCCCGCTCCAGCGCAGGGTCTCCGCCAGCGGCTGACCCAGCAGCAGCTCCTGCACGGGGCGGTGATCACCCAGCACGCGCCGGGGCAGCACGGTGGCCGCGGCGATCGCCGCGCCCGGCGCCCGGCTCCAGCCCGCCAGCCGCACCACGCCCTCCAGCAGCGGCAGCGTCACCCCCGCCAGGGTGCCGTCCTCCAGCCGGCAACTGCCGTTCTCCACCAGCAGGCTGCGGCTGTCCCAGCGGTGCCGCCCCTCCGGCAGCCCGTAGGGCGTCAGGGCATCACTCACCAGCACCACCTGCTGGGGTGCGAGCCGCTGCAGCAGCACCGCCTGCGACGGCGCCACATGCACCCCGTCGGCGATCAGGCCCATGGCCACGTCGCCGCGCAGCACCGCCGCCGCCACCGGCCCCGGCGCCCGGTGGTGCAGGCCGGGCATGGCGTTGAAGGCGTGGGTCAGCATGCCCACGCCCGCCTCGAAGGCGTGCTGCGCCTGCCGCTCACTGGCTTCGCTGTGGCCCAGGCTCACCACGATCCCCTGCGCACACAGGGCGGCGATCACCGCTTCGGCCCCGTCCAGCTCCGGCGCCAGCGTCATCAGGGCGATCTCGGATTCGAACCCCTCGATTCGCGCCTGCAGAGCCGCGAGGCTGGGCAGCGCCAGGTGCGCCTCCGGGTGGGCGCCCCGCCGCGCCTTCGCCAGGAACGGACCCTCCAGGTGCGCCCCCAGCAGCCGGGCCCGGCCAGGGGCGGGAAGGGCGCGGGCCGTCCGCAGCACCGCCAGGGCCTGGCGCAGCGGCGCCACGCCGCAGGTCACCAGGGTGGGGCTGATCGCCTCCACGCCATCGCGCCACAGCAGTTCCAGCAGCTCCAGCAGGCGGGGCAGATCCGCGTCGGTGAGCTCCGGAAAGGCCAGTCCCAGCCCGCCGTTGATCTGCAGGTCCACCCCGGCCGGGCTGAGCCAGTCGCCGTTCCAGTCGTCGCCGGCGGCGGCGCTGCCGGCATCGAGTGGTTCAAGGCAGGCGATCGTTCCGGCCGTGTCCACGCCGACGCGCCAGCGCCCTGGGCTGCAGGGCGGCACGGCCTCCGGGAGGCGAACGTTGCTGAGCCAGCGCATCAACGTCAGCGGCGGGCCGCGGTCGGCGGGAGAATGCCATCCTCGCTGCCCTGCCCCCTGTGGTTGCTGTGTCTGCTTCCGCTGCTGCCGCCGGCCCTGGGCAGGCCGCCTGTCCCCGTGTGGCCGTGGTGATGGGCAGCGACTCCGACCTGCCCACGCTGCAGCCGGCGGTGGCCGTGCTGGAGCAGTTCGGGGTGGCGGTGGAGGTGCGCGTGCTCTCCGCCCATCGCACGCCGCTGGAGATGGTGGCCTTCGCTGAAGCCGCCGCCGGCCGGGGGCTCAAGGTGATCATTGCCGGCGCCGGCGGTGCCGCACACCTGCCCGGCATGGTGGCGGCGCTCACGCCTCTGCCGGTGATCGGCGTTCCGGTGCAGAGCCGCGCCCTGTCTGGGGTGGATTCACTCCATTCGATCGTGCAGATGCCGGCCGGCATCCCGGTGGCCACCGTGGCGATCGGTGGCGGCACCAATGCGGGCCTGCTGGCGGCACAGATCCTGGCCACCGCCGATGCCGAGCTGGCTGACCGTGTGCTCGCCCATCGCCGTGCTCTCCACGACCAGGTGACCACAAAGGACCGGCGTCTGCAGGAGCTGGGCAGCGCGGCCTACCTGCAGGGCATGGGGAGCTGATCGATGGCTGAACGCTTCACCATGCCGCTGCCGCTCTGGGTTCGCTTCGGGCTCACACTGCCGCTGCTGGTGCTGAACATGTTCGTGCTGCGGCAGGTGCTGGTGCCGCTGGCGCCCTTCCCCTCCCTGTTCCTGGGCGCTGCCCTGATCGCCTTCCTGCTGGACATCCCCAGCCGCTGGCTCACGCAGCGCGGCATGCCGCGCGTGTTGGCGCTGCTCCTGGTGCTCGGGCTGGGGCTTGCCCTGCTGGTGCTGGCGAGCCTCTGGCTGCTGCCGCGGATGGTGCAGCAGCTCGGCGATCTGCTCAATGCCCTGCCCGGCTGGCTGGTGCAGGGGCAGATGCTGCTGGATCAGACCCAGCTCTGGGCCGCCGCCCATGGCCTGCCCGCTGATTTCAGCGATTTCAGCAGCGAACTGCTCACCGGCTCCACCAAGTTCGCCAGCCAGCTCAGCCAGCGCCTGCTTGGGCTGCTCGGCGCCACGCTCAACCTCACGATCAACACCTTGATCGTGGTTGTGCTGGCTGTTTTTCTGCTGGTGGGCGGCGAGGCGATCCCACGCGGTCTGGCCCGCTGGCTGCCCTCCAGCTGGCGGGCGATGGTCCTGAACACCCTGGTCACCACCTTTCGCGGCTACTTCGGCGGCCAGGTGGTGCTGGCCCTGATCCTCAGCGTGGCGCAGATCGTGGTGTTCACCCTGCTGCAGATCCCCTACGGCGTGCTGTTTGCCGTGGCGATCGGCTTCACCACCTTGGTTCCCTATGCCAGCGCGCTGACGATCCTGCTGGTGAGCGGCCTGCTGGTGCTCGAAGACCCCCGCACAGGCGTGGAGGTGCTGGTGGCGGCCATCAGCGTGGGGCAGGTGGTGGATCAGGTGATTCAGCCCCGGCTGATGGGCCAGATCGTGGGTCTGCAGCCGGCCTGGCTGCTGCTCAGCCTGCCGGTGGGTGCCCGGGTGGGCAGCCTGCTGGGGCTCGGTGAATTGCTGGGCCTGCTGCTGGCGGTGCCGGTGGCGAGCTGCCTGAAAACCTTTCTCGATGAACTGGCCCGGCGGCTGGGGCTGCCGGAGCCCCAGCCGCTCACCCCCCCGCCTGCTTCGGTCGGAAGCCCGCTGCCGTGAGCGCTTCCAGCGCCGGCCCTACCTGATCGCCCTGCAGCTCGATCACCCCGTCCTTGAGGGTGCCGCCGGTGCCGGCACGGGCCTTGAGCTGCTTCAGCAGGGTGCGGGCGTCATCTTCCGGCAACTCCAGGCCGGTGATGGCAGTGACGGTCTTGCCGCCTTTGCCCGCCTTGGTGCGCTGCACCCGCACCCGTTGCTGGTTGCGGGGCGCGGCCGGGGACACCGGGCCCGCCGGCCGTGCCGTGCTCTCGGCGCGGCTGAATTCCTGCCAGCTTCCCTTGCCCATGGCGATCGTGGTGGCGACGCTTCCATCACAGCGCACCTGCCGGGCATGGACCTGCCACCTCTCCGTCTGGAGATGCTTCGCCTCGATCTGGACACGCGCCAACCCCTGCCCTGCCCGCCGGCGGGGCTGACTCCCTCGCCGCCGCCTGACGCCGCCATCGGCGGCACCGGGCCGCCGGCGCCGGGCCAGGTGCGGGCCTTGCGCTTCGTGGTGCCCGGGCAGGCCCCCTGCGTCCCGCCGGCCGGTCCCCCCAGCCAGCGTGCCCCGTCGACCTGGCCGCGGCTGACGCCGCCACCACCGCTTCCCCCCTGAGCTGGTCAGCAGCGCTGACGCCCGGGAGTGTGGCAGCGACTTCCGCTTCCTAGGCTGGCCCGATACCGCCCGGCACCGGTGACCAGCACCTTCCCCCCGCTCTCCCCTAATCCCGCCGACCTTCAGGTGTCCGTGCGGCCCACTCCCCAGGGGCGCTTCGGCCGTTTCGGCGGGCAATACGTGCCGGAAACGCTGATGCCCGCCCTGGCGGAGCTGGAGCTGGCGGCTGCGGAGGCCTGGGCCGATCCCGCCTTCACCAGCCGGCTCGACCACCTGCTGCGCACCTATGTGGGCCGCCCCACGCCGCTCTACGAAGCCGAGCGGCTCACCGCCCACTACGCCCGCCCGGAAGGAGGCCCGCGCCTCTGGCTGAAGCGCGAAGACCTCAACCACACCGGCGCCCACAAGATCAACAACGCCCTCGGCCAGGCCCTGCTGGCCCTGCGCATGGGCAAGAAGCGGGTCATCGCTGAAACCGGCGCCGGCCAGCACGGCGTCGCCACCGCCACCGTCTGTGCCCGCTTCGGCCTCGAGTGTGTGGTGTACATGGGCGCCGAAGACATGCGCCGCCAGGCGCTCAACGTGTTCCGCATGCGCCTGCTGGGCGCCACGGTGCAGCCGGTCACCGCCGGCACCGCCACCCTCAAGGACGCCACCAGCGAAGCCATCCGCGACTGGGTGACCAACGTGGAAACCACCCACTACATCCTCGGCTCGGTGGCCGGCCCGCACCCCTACCCGATGCTTGTGCGTGATTTCCATGCCGTGATCGGCCAGGAGGCCAAGCGCCAGTGCCAGGAGGCCTTCGGCCGTCTGCCCGATGTGCTGGTGGCCTGCGTGGGTGGTGGTTCCAACGCCATGGGCCTGTTCCACCCGTTCGTGGAAGACACCTCCGTGCGGCTGATCGGCGTCGAGGCCGCCGGCGAGGGCGTGGCCACGGGCCGCCATGCCGCCACGATCACCGAAGGGCGGATCGGCGTGCTGCATGGCGCCATGAGCCTGCTGCTGCAGGACGGCGAAGGGCAGGTGCAGGAGGCCCATTCGATCAGCGCCGGCCTGGATTACCCGGGCGTCGGCCCCGAGCACAGCTACCTGCGGGATGTGGGCCGGGCGGAGTATGCCGCCGTCACCGACGACGAGGCGCTCACTGCCCTGCGCCTGGTGTCTGAGCTCGAGGGCATCATCCCGGCGCTGGAAACCGCTCACGCCTTCGCCTGGCTGGAGCAGCTCTGCCCCACCCTGGCGCCGGGCACCGAAGTGGTGGTGAACCTCTCCGGCCGCGGCGACAAGGACGTGAACACCGTGGCTGACCGGCTGGGGGATCAGCTGGCCGGCTGAGGCTCCCAGGGCAGCCGGGGCAGGTTGCTGAGCGCATCGCGCTGGCTGTCTGCCCAGATCCGGGCCATCTCGCCGAGCAGCTTGGAGCCCCGCTCCAGGCGCAGGTGCTGGGAGATGGCCAGCGAATTGCGCGGATAGAGCGCCACCTCGAACGGGGGCCCCACCGTGAGGTTGGAGCGCCGGGTGATCACCTGGGAAATCAGGCAGAGGCGAGTGGCATCCTCCAGCGACATCCCGTAGTCACCCACCACATCGAGGGGAGGCTTGCCGTATTTGCTCTCGCCGATCTGCAGGAACGGCGTTTCCGGCGTGGCCATGATCGCGTTGCCCTGGGCGTAGATCCGGTAGAGGCCGTGGTCGTTGCCGGCGATCTGGCCGCCAAGGATGAAGGTGGCCTCACCGCTCGCGCCCACCTGCTTGAGGGCGCTCTCGTTCTCGTTCTGCACCGCCACGCTCAGGCGGCCGATGTAGGCCGCCGCCTCGAACAGATGGCGGCAGCTGAGCAGGTCCGGTCCGGCGGTCCGGTCATCAGCTGCAGCGCTGGCCGCCGCCCCCACCGCCGCCGGAGTGGCGGCGGCGCTGAGGTCGCGGCGGATCCAGTTGAGGATCGCCTGGGTGGTGGCCAGGTTGCCCGCCGCCAGAAGAACGAACAGCCGGTCAGGCGCCGGCTGGAACACGTGCAGCTTCCGGTAGCTGGAGATGTAGTCCACCCCCGCATTGGTGCGGGAGTCGGCGCACATCACCAGACCCTCCTTGAGCAGGAAACCGACGCAGTAAGTCATGGCGCCATGCTCTCAAGCCGCCGGCCGCTCAACTGAGCAACCGCTGCAGGCTGGCGGCCACCGAGCGCACCGCCGCCCGGGCGGTGGCGTAGGCCATCCGCATCGGCCCCACCAGGGCCACGTGCCCCTGGCTGCCGTCGCCGGTGCGGTAAGTGGCCTGCACGAGTGCGCAGTCCTGCAGGGCGGGATGGGGATTTTCGGCACCGATCCAGACGCCTTCGCTGGGTCTGCCGTCGGGTTGCAGCAGCAGATGGGGGTCTTCCTCCACCAGCTGCACCAGCGGCCGCAGCGTGGCGGTGCGGCTGAATTCCGGCTGCCCCAGCAATCCCCCCAGCCCGAGCGCGAGGGCGCCGTCGGCATCGCCCGGTCGGGCCATGCGGTGGCTGCGGAGCGCCTCGCGCAGCAGCCAGCCGCTGCGCTGCAGCTGAGGCGGCAGGGCGTTCCAGGGGATTGGCTGGCCCGGATGCAGGCTGAGCTGATCCATCACCCAGCGCTCGAGCGGCAGCAGTTCGGGGGCCGCCGCCGGTGGCAGATGCAGGTTCAGGCAGCTGGTCATCACGGCGTTCTCCACCAGGAACACCAGCAGGCGGTCGCCGCTGGGCACCAGGCGCACGGCCTGAAGGGCGGAGCGATCACCCTGGGGGCGTGTGATCAGGCTCAGCAGGCCGGTGAGATCGGCCAGCCGCCGCGCCAGATGCAGCAGCAGATCGTCGAGGGCAGCCCAGCGCAGGCTCAGCCCCAGCAGTTCCTGCTCCAGTTGCAGCGCTCCGGCACCGGGGGGTGGCAGCAGGCTGTCCACGTAGAGGCGGTAGCCGCGCTGGCTCGGAATACGCCCGGCGGAAGTGTGCGGCTGCACAAGTAGGCCCTGTTGCTCCAGCGCCCCCATGGCCGAACGCACCGTGGCAGGTGAGGTCTGGAAGCCGAAGCGTTGCACCAGGGTGCGGCTCCCCACGGGCTCGACCGTGTCCACGTAATGCTGCACCGTTGCCTGCAACACCTGCTGATGGCGGCGGCTGAGGTGAGGCAACGAGGGGCTAGTCAACGGATGGTGCGCGAACCGTAACCGATACCAACGACGTCGCTGGCCAACAGGAACACCATTTCGTCTGGGCAACAAGGCCGCTAGGTGTTGGTTCGGGTCCGAACCTGCCGGGTCGGCCAGTCCCTGCTTGTTGCGCAGCTCAGCACCATCACCGCCACAAACTGTGGAGCTGCTCCGGCGTCAGAGGCTGGAGCCGATCTGGGCCAGCCCGTCGTCCGCCGCAGCTCCGCTGACTGCGGTAAGACGAGGACATGTACAGCGCCATCGGTCTGGCAGCGCTGCTCAGTAACGCGGCACCGACCGATCGACCTGGACGCTCCAGGCATCGATGCCCCCCTCCAGGTTCCAGACCCGCTCGAAACCCTGCTGCTCCATCAACCAGCAGCCGAACTGCCAGCTGCGCATGCCGGCATGGCAGAGCACCACTACCTCACGCTCGCGGTCGAGCAGCGCGTCGATCCGGCTGACCCATTCCGAGGAGCGGCTCAAGGGCAGATGGATCACTCTCTGCTGCAGCGCGGCCATGGCCAGCTCTGCCGGTTCCCGCACATCCACCAGCTGCAGATCGGCACCCTCGTTGAGCCGCTGCTGCAGCTCCCGTGCCTGCAGCGGGGCCGGGGTGGGGGTGGTTTGGCTTTCCTGGGGCATGGGTGCGGGCATGGGCGTGGTGGCTGGCCGGGTGTGCGTTGACGATGCACGGAGGCGGCTTCATGCATAAGGATGAGGCCATTCCTGCGCGCTACGCATGAAGATCCGCCCATTCCTGGCGGCGATCCTGGCCGTGGCCGTCACGCTGCTGCTGATCGGAGCGGCGGGCTGGGTGGTGCTCTGGCGCAGCAGCCCTCTCGCCCTGCAGCACCAACCCCTGACCTTGCCGCTGGCGGCTCGCTTCATCCCCCGGCAGGCCTCGCTGAGCCTGCACCTGCTGGTCCCGCCCGACCAGCTCGGGGCCTACGCCCGGGCCGTGGCGCCGCCCCGCCAACGTCGCCATGCCGCCGCCGCCCTTGAGCAGCTGCGGGACGGGGCCTTCGCCGCCGCCGGCCTCGACTACGCCGAGGAACTGGCCGGCTGGGTGGGGGAGGAGTCCAGTGTCGCGCTGCTCACCCCGGCGGGTGCGTCACAGCCGGCGGGCTGGTTGCTGGCCTTGCGCAGCCGTGAGTCGGAGGGGGCTCGGCGCTTTCTGCAGCGCTTCTGGCAGACCCGCAGCCTGGCCGGCAACGAGCTGCAGGTGAGCACCTATCGAGGCATGGGGCTGATCAGCGGCCGGGGCGCCCTGCTGGGCCAGAACGCCCTGCCCCTGGCCACCGCCTTGATCGACGACCGGCTGGTGCTGATCGCCTCGGGTCGGGGGGTGCTGGAGCAGGCGCTGGATGTCTCCCAGATCGATGAACTCAACCAGGCCGGCGACCCCCGCCTCGCCACCGCCGTGGCCACCCTCGGCCAGGGCGTGGCCCTGGTGGTGGCCCGCCCCGACAGCTTCACCCCTTGGCTGGCTGCTTCCCCTTTCGTCGCAGCACAGCAGGAGGTGCTCGGCCTGGTGGCAGCTCTGGCACCCCGAGGCCGCACCCTCGACCTCAACGGCCGCCTCGAGCTGCGCCACGCCCCCGCAGCACTGGCGCTCACGCCCACGCCGGATCTGCTGGCGGGCCTGCAGGGTCCCTCGGACAGCCTGGCGATGATCCAGAACCCCGCCCTGCTCTCAGCTCCGGCTGCACCAGGAACAGCTGCCTCAGCGGCAGCCATCGCCGTCGCCCAGCCGATCGCTGAGGCCACCGCCTCCAGCCCGGATTCCGCCGGCTCCGATGGGGACGCCACGGACAGTGCCGCTGCCTATGGTGTCGGAGACACCACCATCCCCAGCCCTGAAGCCACCAGCAGCGTCCCCGCCGACATTCCGGATGTCTGGTCGGAGCTGGTGGCACCTGTCCTCGCCCAAGCCCTCGCGACCCTGCCGGGGGTGCTGCCACCGCTGGTTGTTGCCCAGGATCCAGGCCCCCTGCTGTTGAGCCATAGCTCCCGCGGCTGGCTGCTGGCCACGGCTCCTGACAGCCCCGCCATCGCCTCGATCAGCGACGTGCTGGCGCGCGAAGGCCTGATCGCTGCTCCGCTGAGCCGCAATGGCAAAACGCTGCAGCTCTGGACCCAGCTGACCGCCGGCAATTCCCGCAGCCACCCCGACCAACTGGACGCCGCCATCGCCGGCGCCCGCCTCGACCAGCGCGGTGTGGCCTGGTGGAGTGAGGGCATCACCGCCCTCACCGGTCTGCTGGAGGGGGCCGCGCCGCCCAGCGAGAGGCTGGCCCAGCTTCAGGGCCTGGAGGATCATGCCGCGCCCCTGCAGTGGGCCATGGCCGCCCCGTCGGCCCGTGCGCTGCTGGCCCGCTGGGACCCCTGGCTGCTGCTCACCGGCCTGGCCGGCGAGCCGCTCGCTCCCACTGTGCAGGGGCTGGCCGTGAGCCTGGAGAGCGATCCTGCAGCCGCGGCCCCGGCACTGCGGCTGCATGGGCGCCTGGAGCTGGGCTGAGGCCATGGCCGCTGCGGAGCTGCTGCTACTGCGCCATGGGGTCGCGATCGATCGCCAGCTGGCGGCCGATCGCGGCCTGGACGACGAGGCACGGGCGCTCACCGCCGCCGGCCGCCGGCGCACCGCCGCCGTGGTGCGCCGTCTCGTGACGCTCGGACTGGCTGTGGATCCACTGCTCACCAGCCCGTTGCTGCGTGCGCATCAGACGGCGGAGCTGGCCCGCGAGGGCGGACTGGCCCTCCACCGCTTCGAGGTCTGCGCGGAGCTGGCCCCGGGTGGTGACCCAGCGCCGTTGCTGGAGCGCTGGTTCAGCGCCGGGGGCGAAGGCGCCGAGCGGCCCAGCCCCTGGCAGCGCCTGGCGCTGGTGGGGCATGAACCCGACCTCAGCGAGCTGGCCTGCCGGCTCTGCGGCGCCCCTCCCGGCGCCCTGCGCCTGCGCAAGGCCGGTGTGGTGGTCCTGGAGCTTCCCTGGCAGGCTCCGGTACCTTCCGGTGGTTCCGGGGAGGCGCGCGGCTGGGAGGCTGCCCTGGGCCGCACGCGGCTCACCCTGCTGCTCTCCCCCCGCGCTCTGCTGGGGGAGGGCTGAGGCGCGGACGCCGCTGAAACGGGGCCCTGGTGGCCGGTCGGCGGTGTTACGGCGCGGCTGTGAGGAATGGATCTAGGTTTCGATCAACAGCGTGGAAGCTCGGCATGGCAACGGATGGGGCGCCGGCGGTCACGGATTTCTCAGCGGCCGGTGACTCCGCCACAACTCCAGCGGCCACCCCGGTGGCCAGCGAACCTGTCGCGGCCCAGCCGGCCATGCCGGCGTTCCGCCCTGGCCTTGAAGGGGTGCCGGCCACCCAGTCCGCCATCTGTGACATCGACGGCCGCAACGGCGTGCTCACCTACCGGGGCTACCCGGTGGAGCAGCTCGCCAACCACAGCAGCTTCCTGGAAACCGCCTACCTGCTGATCTGGGGTGAGTTGCCCACGGGCGAGCAGCTGCGGCGCTTCGAGTACGAGGTGCAGATGCACCGGAGGGTGAGCTTCCGCATTCGCGACATGATGAAGTGCTTCCCGGCCGACGGGCACCCCATGGACGCGCTGCAGTCGAGCGCAGCCTCACTGGGCCTGTTCTATTCGCGCCGCGCCCTCGACGACCCCCAGTACATCGAGGGTGCAGTGGTGCGGTTGATCGCCAAGATCCCCACGATGGTGGCGGCCTTCCAGCTGATCCGCAAAGGCCAGGACCCGATCCAGCCCCGCGACGACCTGTCCTACTCGGCCAATTTCCTCTACATGATCACCGAGCGGGTGCCTGACCCGATGGCGGCCCGCATCTTCGATGCCTGCCTGATCCTTCACGCCGAACACTCGCTCAACGCCAGCACCTTCAGTGCCCGCGTCACCGCCAGCACCCTCACCGATCCCTACGCGGTGGTGGCCTCGGCAGTGGGCACCCTGGCCGGCCCGCTGCATGGCGGCGCCAACGAAGACGTGCTCACCATGCTCGACCAGATCGGCAGCGAGGACCGGGTGGAGGCCTACCTGGAGCGGGCGGTGGCCGAGAAGCAGAAGATCATGGGCTTCGGCCACCGCGAGTACCGCGTCAAGGATCCCCGTGCCGTGATCCTGCAGGAGCTGGCCGAGCAGCTGTTCGACCGCTTCGGCCACGACCACATGTACGACGTGGCCAGGCGGCTCGAGAAGGCCGCTGAAAGCCGCCTCGGCGCCAAGGGGATCTATCCGAATGTGGATTTCTATTCCGGGCTCGTGTACCGCAAGCTCGGCATCCCCCGCGACCTCTTCACGCCGATCTTCGCGATCGCGCGGGTGGCCGGCTGGCTGGCCCACTGGAAAGAGCAGCTCGGTGCCAACCGGATTTACCGACCCACGCAGATCTACACGGGAGCGTCCGGCAAGACCTGGTTGCCGATCGACACCCGATCCAGCGGTGCGGGCGCTTAACTTGCCCTCGTCGGTTCTGTTTCGAGTTCAGACGCCGTGGAGATCATGACCACAGCCGCGACCCTGTCGCCTCCCCCGGTCCTCGAGGCGGCGGTGCCCCCCGGCATCGACTTGCAGAGCGGGTTCACCACCATCCTGGAGGGCTTCGGCCTCAGCCCTGCCGCCGCCCATCTCATCTGGCTGCCCCTGCCGATGCTGCTGGTGCTGGTGGCCGCGGTGGTGGGCGTGCTGGTGAACGTGTGGCTGGAGCGCAAGATCTCCGCTGCCGTCCAGCAGCGCATCGGCCCGGAATACGCCGGCGCCCTCGGGGTGCTGCAGCCCTTGGCCGATGGTCTCAAGCTGCTCTTCAAGGAAGACGTGATCCCGAAGCGGGCCGATAGCCTGCTGTTCACGCTCGGCCCCGTGCTGGTGCTGATCCCCGTGATCCTTTCTTGGCTGGTGGTTCCCTTCGGCCAGCACCTGGTGATCAGCGATGTGGGGGTGGGCATCTTCCTCTGGATCGCCCTCAGCAGCATCCAGCCGATCGGCCTGCTGATGAGCGGCTACTCCAGCAACAACAAGTATTCGCTGCTGGGCGGCCTGCGGGCGGCGGCCCAGTCGATCAGCTACGAGATCCCGCTCGCCCTGGCCGTGCTGGCCGTCGTGATGATGAGCAATTCGCTCAGCACCGTCGACATCGTCAACCAGCAGAGCGGCGCCGGCATCCTCAGCTGGAACATCTGGCGTCAGCCGGTGGGCTTCCTGATCTTCTGGATCTGTGCCCTGGCCGAATGCGAGCGCCTCCCCTTCGACTTGCCCGAGGCCGAGGAGGAGCTGGTGGCCGGCTACCAAACGGAGTACGCCGGCATGAAGTTCGCCCTCTTCTACCTGGGCAGCTACATCAACCTGGTGCTCTCCGCCCTGCTGGTGGCGGTGCTCTACCTGGGCGGCTGGGGCTTCCCCCTGCCGGTCGAATGGCTGGCCGGCGCCCTTGGCCAGTCGGTGGACGCTCCGCTCGTGCAGGTCATCACCGGATCGGTCGGGATCGTGATGACCGTGCTGAAGGCCTATCTGCTGGTGTTCATCGCGATCCTGCTGCGCTGGACCCTGCCACGGGTGCGCATCGACCAGCTGCTGGATCTGGGCTGGAAGTTCCTGCTGCCCATCGCCCTGGTGAATCTGCTCGTCACCGCCGGGCTCAAACTGGCCTTTCCCGCCTTTTTCGGCGGTTGAGCCTGGGGCCAGCCATCATGACCCCATCGGCCCTCAGGCCTTGATCCAGGCCCCCTGAGCCCACCGCTTTCCTCCTCCGTCCCTCCCCTCGAATTCCGCCACGCCCATGTTCGGTTTTCTCCAAAAGGTCGGCGACTACGCCAAGGACGCCGTCGGCGCCGCCAGCGCCATCACCCAGGGGCTTTCGGTCACCTTCGATCACCTGCGCCGCCGGCCGATCACGGTGCAGTACCCCTACGAAAAGCTGATCCCTTCGGAGCGCTACCGCGGCCGCATCCACTTCGAGTTCGACAAGTGCATCGCCTGCGAGGTGTGCGTGCGGGTCTGTCCGATCAATCTGCCGGTGGTGGATTGGGCGATGAACAAGCAAACGAAGAAGAAGGAGTTGCGCAACTACTCGATCGATTTCGGGGTGTGCATCTTCTGTGGCAACTGCGTGGAGTATTGCCCCACCAATTGCCTCTCGATGACCGAGGAGTACGAACTGGCGGCGTTTGATCGCCATAGCCTCAACTTCGACAACGTTGCCCTCGGTCGCCTGCCCACCAGCGTCACCAGCGACCCTGCCGTGGTGGCTCTGCGCGAGCTGGCCTATCTGCCCGCCGGCGAGCTCGATCCCCACACGGTGGATCCCGCCAGCCCCCGGGCCGGCAAACTGCCTGAACAGGTGCTGGCCGCGTCCAGCTCCACCACCACCGCCAGCGAGGAAGGGGCCTGATGACGATCGCCTCCACCACCCAGCTGATCTGCTTCGTGGCGCTCTCCATCACCTTGGTGCTGGGAGCCCTCGGGGTCGTGCTGCTGCCGAACATCGTCTATTCAGCCTTCCTGCTCTGCGGTGTCTTCCTCTCGGTGGCGGGCCTCTACCTGCTGCTGAACGCCAGCTTCGTGGCCGCCGCCCAGGTGCTCGTGTATGTGGGCGCAGTGAACGTGCTGATCCTGTTCGCGATCATGCTCGTGAACAAAAAGGAAGACCTCTCCGAGATCCCCCGTCTTGCCCTGCGGCGCCTGCTCTCCGGTGGCGTCTGCCTCGGCCTGTTCCTGCTGCTGCTACGGGTCGATCTCACCACCCCCTGGGCGGTTCCAGGCCCGGCCTCTCTCGGGGAAGGGGCCACGGTCCGCATCGGCGAGCATCTCTTCAGCGATTACCTCCTGCCCTTCGAGCTCGCTTCGGTGCTCCTGCTGATGTCGATGATCGGCGCCATCGTGCTGGCCCGCCGCGATGTGTTCGGCACCGACCTCACAACCGGCGAAGACGTCGATCAGGGCCTGATCGAGAAGGTTCGCCCGCCCCTGCTCCTCGATCCCCCCACCCCATCTCCCTCCGCTCTTCAGGAGACCCTCTGATGCCGATCGAAACACCCATCGATGTGCCGCTCCAGGCCTACCTGGTGCTGGCGGCCGTTCTCTTCTGCACGGGGGTGTGGGGCCTGATCAACAGCCGCAACGCCGTACGCGTGCTGATGAGCATCGAGCTGATGCTCAATGCCGTCAACATCAACCTGATGGCCTTCTCCAGCTACATCGATGGCCAGGAGATCCGCGGCCAGGTGTTCGCCATCTTCGTGATCACCGTGGCGGCCGCAGAGGCGGCGGTGGGGCTGGCCATCCTGCTCTCCCTGTACCGCAACCGCGAAACCGTCGACATGGAGCGCTTCAACCTGCTGCGCTGGTAGCGGCACCGTTCCGTCATGCAGCTCCAGCGGGTCTGGCTGATTGTTCGTGCCCACAGCCAGGCCGCCCAGCGCAAGGCCCGCATCTGCGCGGAGGATCTGCGCAACCAGGGCGTGCATGTGGCCGTGGCCGCCAGTGGTCTGGCCTCCAACCCCTTTCCGGGGCTCCTGGCCAGCGAACCGCTCCTGCCCGATCTCACCGTCGTGCTTGGCGGCGACGGCACGGTGCTGGGGGCGGCCCGCCATCTGGCGCCCCTGCAGGTGCCGATCCTGAGCTTCAACATCGGCGGCCACCTTGGCTTCCTCACCCACGAGCGCAAGCGGCTCGTGCTCAGCTCAGGCTCCAGTGAGGACAACCTCTGGCAGCGGCTGCGCGATGACCGCTTCGCCCTGGAGCGGCGCATGATGCTGGAGGGCCGGGTGGTGCGCAGTGACGGCAGCGTGGATGGCGAGCCGATCCACCGCGCCCTCAACGACTTCTACTTCCGGCCCAGCCTTGATGAGGTGTCGCCCACCTGTGTGCTGGAGCTGGAGATCGACGGCGAAGTGGTGGACCAGTTCCGCGGTGACGGCCTGATCATCGCCACCCCCACCGGCTCCACCGGCTACTCGATGGCGGCGGGCGGCCCGATCCTCCATCCCGGCATCGACGCGATCGTGGTCAACCCGATCTGCCCGATGAGCCTCTCCAGTCGGCCGATCGTGGTGCCACCCCGGGCGATGCTGGCGGTGTGGCCACTGGGGGAAACCAGTCGCCGGGTGAAGCTCTGGAAAGACGGCGCCCATGCCACTGTGCTCGAACCGGGTGACCGCTGCGTGGTGCAGCGCTCCAGCCACGACGCACTGATGGTGGTGCTCGATCAGAGCCCCTCCTATTACCGCACCCTCAGCCACAAGCTGCACTGGGCCGGCGACCTCACCGCTGCGGAGCCGTCGCCGAACTAGGCCGTCGCCCAACGGCTCTGTTGCGGCCCATGCTGGAGGGGTTAGCCCCGGAGAACCGCGTTGGCCCTGGAGATCGAGCGGCGCTTCCTGGTGCATGGCGACGGCTGGCGGCCGCAGGTGCGCTGGAGCCGCCCGCTGCGGCAGGGCTACCTCACGCGCGACGCCGCTGGTGTCACCGTGCGGGTGCGCCTCGGGGAAGACACCGCCACTGACCAGGCCCGGCTGACGATCAAGGCGGCCGCCGCCGGCATCGCCCGCCACGAGTTCGAGTATCCGATTCCCGCCACCGATGGGGAGGCGTTGCTGAACCTGGCGGCCCACCGCCTCGGCAAGACCCGCTATGGCCTCGATCTGCCGGGCGGCGACTGGGTACTCGATGTGTTCGAGCCCCCGAATGCGCCGTTGGTGCTGGCGGAAGTGGAGCTGGAGCGGGCCGATCAGCCCCTGGTGGTGCCTCCCTGGTGCGCCCTGGAGGTCACCGGCCGCCTGGAGCTCAGCAATGCCTCCCTGTCGATCACGCCGCTGTCGCAGTGGCCTGAGGACGAGCGCCGGGCCGTACTGGGGGCGATGGGCCTCAGAGCCCCGGCGACGGGGCCGGCAGATTGCAGCAGTTGAAGCCGTCCCGGCAGATCTTGCCGTTGTCCATCGCCCAGTTAAGCAGCGCCACCCGGTTCTTCGCGCCGGTTTTGGTGAAGATGTTGCTGACGTGATTGTCGACGGTGCGTTTGCTGATCATCAGCTGCTCGCCGATTTCCTGATTGGTGAGGCCGGTGGCCACCAGGCTGATGATCTCCAGCTCCCGTTCGGATAAGCCGGTTCGCGGCGCGCTGAGGTCGTCTCGAACGGACATCAACGCACTCCGCCTGACTGGATGCATCCTAGACAGCCCCTCCAACACCTCCCCACGGACGCCCACCGCCACGGTCAGGCCGCACTCGAGCCAGCCGGGGCTGCTGCCGGCTGGGGGGCCTGGATGGTGCCGCTCTTCACGCATGATGGGCGCTGGTTGTTTCCCGGTTGTCGTGCTGCTGCAGCGGGCCATCGCGCGTGGAGCGTTCGCGGTCACGGCGGAAGTGATGCCGCCCAGGGGCGGTGATCCGAGCCGCACCCTGGCGATGGCCAGGCTGCTGAAGGGGCGGGTGCACGCGGTCAATGTCACCGACGGGAGCCGTGCGGTGATGCGCATGAGCAGCCTGGCCCTCTGCCGCCTGCTGCTCGACGCAGGGCTCGAACCGGTGCTGCAGCTGGCCTGCCGGGATCGCAACCGCATTGCCCTGCAGGCAGAGCTGCTGGGTGCTCATGCGCTGGGAATCCGCAACCTGCTCTGCCTCACGGGCGACCCGGTGCGGGCCGGCGATCAGCCGAACGCCCGGCCGGTGAACGAGTTGGAGGCGGTGCGGCTGTTGCAGCAGGTGAGCGATTTCAATGCCGGCCGTGATCCGCTGGGAGGCTCGCTTCCTGATGGCCCTACCGCCTTGTTCGCCGGCGCCGCCGCCGATCCCCAGTCCCCCAGCTGGAGCGGCCTGCGCCGCCGCCTCAGCCGCAAGCAGGCTGCTGGCGCCAAGTTCCTCCAGACCCAGATGGTCATGGAGGCGAGCGTGTTGCGCCGCTTCTGCGAGGAGATCGCCGCGCCGCTGGGCCTCCCGGTGCTGGCGGGGGTGTTTCTGCTCAAATCCGCCCGCAACGCCGAATTCATCAACCGTGTGGTGCCCGGCGCCTCCATTCCCCAGCACGTGATCGAGCGTCTTGCGGCAGCGGCAGATCCGGCCAGTGAGGGGATCAGGATCGCAGCGGAGCAGGTTACGAGTTTCCGTGAGATCGCCCAGGGCGTGCACCTGATGGCTGTGAAGGCCGAAGAGCGGATCCCCAACATCCTCAGCCTCGCCGGCATCGAGGCGATCGATCCGCTCACGGCATGCCCATCCGCCTGACACTGGGGCAGGCGCAGCCAGAGTTGTTCAGCCGCCGCGCTGGCTGGCGGTGAGATCGTTGCCCAGCAGATCGGCGAGGGCCTTTTGCTCGGGGGAGGGTAGAGCCACATCCTGGCGGCGCACATCGGTGATCAGCCAGTCGAGGGCGGCCTCTTGGAGGTCGAAATGGTCACCATTGCTGTCCACGCAATAACGGCCAAACACCAACTTCTCGGTGAGCCTGACTCCGGCCCCAATGCGGGAGTAATCGAAGATGATCGAGTTGTCGATCGTGGCGCCTTCGCAGATGTGGCAGCTGGGGCCGATCATGGCTGGGCCGATGATCGTGACCCCCGGTTCGATCCTGCTCATGCCGCCCACGTAAACGGGCCCCTGCACGTTGATCTTGTCCCAGTCGGCCGCTACGTTCAGGCCTGTGAACACGCCGGGCCGCACCTCGCGGCCAGGGATCGAAACCTTGCGAACCTTCCCCAGCAGCACGCTCCGGATCGCCTGCCAGTAATCCGGCACCTTGCCGATGTCCACCCACTCGAAATCCATGGGCAGCGCGTAGAAAGGTGCCCCTGCCGCCACCAGACGGGGAAAGAGATCAGCGCCGATGTCGAAGGGCACGCCGGCGGGAACGTGGTCGAGCACCTGGGGCTCGAAAATATAAATGCCGGTATTGATCATGTCGCTGGCGGCCTCTTCCACCGAGGGCTTCTCCTGAAAGGAGAGCACTCGAGAGTTGTCGTCAGTGACCACGACACCGTAGCTGCTCACCTGATCTTTCGGCACCCGCTTGGTGATCAGGCTGGCGACCGCTCCTTTCTTCTTGTGCCGCCTCACCGCTTCGGTAAGGTCGAGGTCGATCAGGGCATCGCCGCAGAGCACCACGAAGGTGTCGTCGAAAAAGGTCTGAAAGGTCTGAATCTTCTTGATGCCGCCTGCAGAACCCATGGCTTCGCCAATCAGTTCGCCGTCGTCCTGAATGTGGCCTTCGAAGCTGTAGGCGATCTCCACGCCGAAGCGCTGCCCATCACGGAAATAGTTCTCGATCTCTGCCGCCAGGTGCGACACATTGACCATGATCTCGTTGAATCCATGCTCCCGGAGCAACTCCAGCAGGAATTCCATCACCGGCTTCTGCAGGATCGGAATCATCGGCTTGGGAATCGTGTGGGTGATGGGCCTCACCCGTGTTCCCTTGCCGGCTGCGAGGATCATCGCCTTCATGGGCGCCTTACTGCTCGGTTGGTTCTGCATGCACCCTAATTAAGGGTGTCAGGCTGCCAGTGCCGGCCTAGCCGGCAAGGGAGCTGGCACGGCCGGCCAGGAGCCTGTGGCGGTTGCGGCAGCGCTCTGACTGGGAAGCGGAAGCGTGCATTCGGCCTCGCGTGCGCGGCGCAGATGCAGCGGCCCGAACAGGCCCCCTTCCTGCCGCAGATCGATGCGTCCCTGTGAACAGAGGAACAACAGCGCCCAGAACACCCCCACCCGGTCGTGATCAAGATCGGGGGGCGCTGCGTCTTTCCAGGCCTCCACCAGCGCATCGAAGTTCACCCACTCCAGGGCCTCTGGCCACTGCTGCAGGAAGAAGCTCAGGGCGGCAGTGGTTTCAGGCAGTTTCTCCCGGTGGGCCAGGGCGCTCACCTGTTCGATCGCGTCGCGTTCGCTGTAGGGGCGGCTGCGCGGCTTGTGGCGCCGCGGGCCGCTATCGCTCTCCAGCCGCTCGGCGATGTCTTCCAGCTGGCGGATCAACTCGCCGAGGCTCACGGGCCGCTGCAGCGGCGGCGGTGCCACGGGCCTGCGCCAGAGTTGCCGCTCCGGCCGATGGGGCAGCTGGATTCCCAGCGACCAGCTGTCCTCGCCCGGATCCTCGCTCTCGCAAGGATCGGCGACCAGGGCAATGGGCGGAAAGGTCTGGCGTTCCAGCACTTCGGCCTTGAGGCCCACCAGCACTGACGCCGCCAGAAACGCCTCGCTGGTGGCGGCGAGATCCTGCTCATAGCTGCCGCCCTGGCCGGAGCTGAGGGCCACCAGGCGTGGCACCTCGATGCGCTGACGCAGCTGATCGAGGAAACCGTCCACCACGGCGATCACATCGACATCCCAGGGGTCGAGGTCACCGCGCTCGGCGGCCTCCTGCAGCAGGCGGATCGCCAGCCTGGCGCCTGCGTTCGGCACACTTCTCCCCGATCTGCCGGAAACGTACCCGGTCTGAGGCGACTCAGCCAGCGGCATCCGCTGCCGCGGATCCCCCTGAACTTTCTCCGGCGGCAGGCAACAGGGCCAGCTGGGCGTCCACGGTGGCGCGGTAACGCTGCAGGTCGTCTTCCAGCTCGCGGATGCGCACCTGCTGGGCGTCAATTTCGCTGCGGTCCTGCATCAATTCCACTTTCTTCACCACGCCAATCCACACGGCGAACACCCAGGCGGCGGTGGCGCCGATGCCACCCACCACCAGCAGCAAGGCCGCCAGCGGCAGGGTGACCGCCGCTCCCGGCAGGAAGCGCACGGTGGTGGGATCGGTGTTCTCCAGCGTGAACATCACCGTGGCGAGGCCAAAACTGAAGATCAGCAGGAAATTCAGCTGTCGCATGGCGGGTGGTGGGTCGAGGCTCTGAATCGGGAGCGCATGGCTGGCAGGCCGGTGGCAGCCTCAGCGGAGCGATCCCGTCGACCAGTTTGCGGCACCTGAGCGGAATTGGGCGCAAGCCGTCGCACAGTGCTGGTGATGGTGCTGGGCAGCCGGCAGGATCTCGATTCGCTCAGCCCAGGGCGGGCGCATGGAGCAGGGGCGGCGCCAAGGCCAGCTGCTTGCCCACCGCCCCCCGGATCAGCCCCTTGGGCGTGGGGCCCACCACCTTGGTGAGGGCAACGTCCTCACGGGCCACGAGCGCTTCGATCGAGGCGCGGTAGCTGTCGGTGACGAGACGAGGGTAAAGACCGATGCCGATGATCGGCACCAGCAGGCAGGAGATCACGTAGATCTCGCGCGGTTCGGCATCCACCAGGCGGGTGTGGGCCGCCAGCTCCACGTTCTCCTTGCCGAAGAAGATCTCGCGCAGCATCGAGAGCAGGTACACCGGAGTGAGGATCACCCCCACGGCCGCCAGGGCTGCCATCACGATGCGGAAGCTGAGCGCGTAGGCCTCACTGTTCACGAAGCCCACGAAGACCATCAGTTCCGACACGAAGCCACTCATGCCAGGCAGGGCCAGGGACGCGAGCGAACAGATCGTCCAGAGGGCGAACATCTTGCGCATCTTCTGGCCCACGCCGCCCATCTCATCGAGCTGAAGCGTGTGGGTGCGGTCGTAGGTGGCGCCCACCAGGAAGAAGAGGCTGGCACCGATCAGGCCGTGGCTCACCATCTGCAGCATGGCGCCGCTGGTGCCGAGGGCACTGAAGCTGCCGATGCCGATCAGCACGAAGCCCATGTGGCTGATCGAGCTGTAGGCGATCTTGCGCTTGAGGTTGCGCTGCGCGAAGGAGGTGAGTGCCGCATAAATGATGTTCACCACCCCCAGCACCACCAGCAGCGGCGCGAACTGGGCGTGGGCCTCGGGCAGCAGCTGAACGTTGAAGCGCAGCAGGGCGTAGCCGCCCATCTTCAGCAGAATGCCGGCCAGCAGCATGTGCACCGGTGCTGTGGCCTCGCCGTGGGCGTCCGGTAGCCAGGTGTGCAGCGGCACGATCGGCAGCTTGACCCCGAAGGCGATCAGCAGGCCCGCGTAGGCCAGCATCTGGAAGCGGGTGCCGAACTCCTTCGCCGCCAGAGTGGTGAATTCGAAGCTGGGCGTGCCGCCGCCATAAAAGCCCATGGCCAGGGCGGCCAGCAGGATGAACACTGAGCCGCCAGCTGTGTAGAGGATGAACTTGGTGGCGGCGTACTGGCGCTTCTTAGCGCCCCAGATCGCCAGCAGCAGATACACCGGCAGCAGCTCCAGCTCCCAGGCCAGGAAGAACAGGAGCATGTCCTGCACAGCAAACACGGCGATCTGGCCGCCATCCATGGCCAGGATCAGGAAGTAGAAGAGCCGCGGCTTGAAGGTGACCGGCCAGGCGGCCAGCACCGCCAGCGCGGTGATGAAGCTGGTGAGCAAGATCAGCGGCATCGACAGCCCGTCGGCGCCCACCGACCAGGCCAGCCCCAGATCGGGCAGCCATTCCACCCGTTCCACCAGCTGGAGCCCCGCCACCGAGGGGTCGTAGCCGTTCAGGTAGGCCCCTGCGGTGACCAGAAAGGTGAGCAGGGCCACGCCGAGGGCGTACCAGCGGATTGTCTTGCCGTCGCCTGGGTCGGGGATGAAGGGGATCAGCAGCGCGGCTCCGATCGGCATCAGGATCGAAACGCTCAGCCAGGGGAAGGCCCCGGTGGAGGCTGTGCCAAGGGCCGCAAGGGCCTCCGGAGCAACGGCAGGGTCAAGCGGCACTGGCCAGGGAATTCAGTTCTGGACGGAGTGTAGAAATGCTCAACTGCCCAGTACCGCCCAGATATGGGATGACACACAGAGCCCGCGCCGAGGGGCGCACGGAGCGCACTCAGAAGCTGCTGAACAGCAGCACCAGGGCGATCACGCCGCCGAACACGATCAGCGCATAGAACTGGGCGCGGCCGGTTTCGAAGTACTTGAGTCCTTCGCCGCTGCCCAGGGTCAGCAGGCCGGTGAGGTTCACCACCCCGTCCACCACCTTGGCGTCCACCTCCAGCACCTGACGGGCCAGCTTGCGGCTGCCTTTCACGAACAGGCGGTCGTTGATCGCATCCAGGTACCACTTGTTGGCCAGGAAGGCATTGATGGTGGGGAAGCGGGCGGCCACGGCGGTGGCCAGATCCAGCTTGTGCAGGGCGTAGGCCAGCACCGCGATGGTGATGCCGATCACGGAGATCGTCACCGAAGCGCCGGCCAGCGGCAGGAACTCGCCCCAGCTGAAGTGTTCGGCCATCTCGGCGGCCTCGCCGGGGTTGAGCAGGGCGGCGAAGCGGCTGTTCCAGGGCGTGCCGAGCAGGCCGATCAGCACCGAGGGAACGGCAAGCACCGCCAATGGTGCGGCCATCTGCCAGCCCGATTCGTGCGGGTGGGAGGCGTGGGAGCCATGGCCCTCCTCATGGCTTTCCGGGGCCTTGCCGGCAGCCTGGAGCAGGGCACTGCGGACGCTGAGGTCACCGCCGCGGAAGCTGCCCTCGAAGGTGAGGAAGTAGAGCCGGAACATATAGAAGGCGGTCATGCCGGCAGTCAGGAAGCCCACCGCCCATAGCAGCGGGAAGGCGTTGAAGGCCTGGCCGAGGATTTCATCCTTGCTCCAGAAGCCCGCCAGCGGCGGAATACCGCTGATCGCCACGCAGCCGATCAGGAAGGTGGTGGAGGTGACCGGCATGAAGCGGCGCAGCCCTCCCATCAGGCGCATGTCCTGGGCAAGCACCGGCTCATGGCCCACCACCTCTTCCATGGCATGGATCACCGAGCCGGAGCAGAGGAAGAGCATGGCCTTGAAGAAGGCGTGGGTGACGAGGTGGAACATGCCCGCCTCGGGAGCGCCGCAACCCATCGCCAGCATCATGTAACCCAGCTGTGACACGGTGCTGTAGGCCAGGCCTTTCTTGAGATCCATCTGGGTGAGGGCGATCGAGGCCCCCAGGAAGCAGGTGATCGTGCCGATCACGGCGATCACGGCCTGCACCAGCGGGAAGGGTTCGTAGACCGGCTGCAGCCTGGCCACCAGGAACACGCCGGCGGCCACCATGGTGGCGGCGTGGATCAGGGCGGAGATCGGGGTGGGACCCTCCATCGCATCGGGCAGCCACACGTGCAGGGGGAACTGGGCCGACTTGGCCATCGGGCCCATGAACACCAGCAGGCACAGCAACACCGCCACGCCGTTGGAGAGCGAGCCTTCAGCCACGGCGGCGGAGAGGCCGGCGCCGATCTCCTCGAAGCCGAAACTGCCGGTGGCCCAGAACAGGCCGAGGATGCCAAGCAGCAGGCCGAAGTCGCCGACGCGGTTCACGATGAAGGCCTTCTGGGCGGCATGGGCGGCACCCTCGCGGTCGTACCAGAAGCCCACCAGCAGGTAGGAGCACATGCCCACCAGCTCCCAGAACACGTAGATCTCAAGCAGGTTGGGGCTGATCACCAGCCCCAGCATCGAGCTGCTGAAGAGGGCGAGATAGGTGAAGAAGCGCACATAGCCCTTGTCGTGGGCCATGTAGCCATCGGAATACACCATCACCAGCAAGGCGATGGTGGTCACCAGCGACAGCATCACGGCGCCGAGAGCATCAACCCGGAACCCCATCTGCAGGTTGAAGGTGCCGGCGCTGGCCCAGTTGAAGAGCACTTCGGTGGCTGGCGCTCCGGCCAGTTGCTCCGCCAGCACGGCGTAACTCAGCACGGCTGCCGCCCCGATCAGGGTGATGAGCAGCAGGGCAACGGGCTTGCGCAGCCGGTTGACGGTGCGGTTGAAGCTGATCAGCCCGAGACCGGTGAGCGCCGCCCCCGCCAAGGGCAGAACGGGAATCAACCAGGCGATTTCAGCGGCCGATGTCATCCAGCTCCAGTCAGCGGCCCCGCGAGTGTAGGCAGCTTCCTGGGCACGGCCGGCCTGTGTGTGGGTGTGCGATCAGCCCAGCGTCCGTCCCAGGGGTCCGTTCAGAAAGGCGCTGGCGGCAGGGCCGATGTAGCGGTGGCTCCACCAGAACAGGCCGATGGCGATGGCGATCCCCAGCTGGGAAGGCCGCAGGAACTCTGTGAGTTCCAGCGTCTGGCGTCCGTCGATCACCGCCAGGAACGGCACTACGGAGGTGCGCGCCTTGAGCTGCTCGAAGGCCTCGCCGAAGCGCGCCCGCAGGCGTCGGTCGCCGTGCCAGACGGCAAACAGGTGGTGGGCGATCAATCCGGCGCAGGTGACCACCATGAAGCTGCTGCCGATCCAGAGCAGGTGGGTGGAGCACCAGAGGATCTGACCGACGGCCTGGGGGTGGCGGCTGATGCGGATGATCCCGGTTTCGTAGAGGCGCACCTGGGGCTGCAGCAGCGCGGGAATCTCCAGCAGGTTGTAGGTGGCGGGATACAGAAAGAAGAAGCTGATCGCTGTTCCCACCCAGATCACAGGGATGAGTCCGGGGGTGCCCTGCAGGGTCCAGAGCTGCACCCCGTCATAGCGATGGGCGAGGAAGTACCCCACCACCACCACAGCGGCCGGAATGCTCACAGCCGCGAACAGCAGGCGCCAGGCCCGGGCCCCGATGCGCTGCTCCCCCCACACGCGCAGGGCGGCCCCGCCGCTGTGCAGCACCGCAAAGGCCACCAGCAGGGCAACCATCACCAGGCTGGTGTGGTGGAGCGGGGAAAGCACGGGGCAGAAGCGGCAGCGGCGATTCTGCTTCGTCCGCCGCGGCATGGCGTGGAGGGCGGACCGGGCTTTGCTCCTAAAGTTCTCCGTTCATGCCGGCGTCCAGCCCCGGGGTCGTTCCATGGCTGATCTGCCGTTCACCCTCGATCAGCTGCGCATCCTGCGGGCCATTGCCAGCGAAGGCAGCTTCAAGAAGGCTGCCGACAGCCTTTACGTCACCCAGCCGGCGGTGAGCCTGCAGATCCAGAACCTGGAGAAGCAGCTCGATGTGTCGCTCTTCGACCGGGGCGGCCGCAAGGCCCAGCTCACCGAGGCGGGGCATCTCCTGCTCAGCTACTGCGACCGAATCCTGGGCCAGTGCCAGGAGGCCTGCCGCGCCCTCGACGACCTGCACAACCTCAAGGGTGGTTCCCTGATCGTGGGCGCCAGCCAGACCACCGGCACCTACCTGATGCCGCGCATGATCGGCCTGTTCCGGCAGAAGTATCCCGACGTATCGGTTCAGCTGCAGGTGCACAGCACCCGGCGCACCAGTTGGAGCGTGGCCAACGGCCAGGTGGATCTGGCGATCATCGGCGGTGAGCTGCCCGGCGAACTCAACGACCTGCTCCAGGTGATTCCTTACGCCAGCGATGAACTGGCCCTGGTGCTGCCGGTGAACCACCCCCTCGCCCGCCTGCCGGAACTCCACAAGGACGACCTCTACCGGCTCAGCTTCGTCTGCCTTGATGCCCAGTCCACCACCCGCAAGATGGTGGACCAGCTGCTGGCCCGCTCTGGCCTGGAAGTGCAGCGGCTCAAGATCGAGATGGAGCTCAATTCCTTTGAGGCGATCAAGAACGCCGTGCAGTCGGGATTGGGTGCCGCCTTCCTGCCGGTGGTGTCGATCGAGCGGGAACTGGCGACCGGATCGCTGCACCGTCCCAACGTGACCGACCTGCTGGTGCGCCGCCAGCTGAAGCTGATCACCCATCCGGCCCGTTACTGCTCCAGGGCTTCGGAAGCCTTCCGCCGCGAGGTGCTGCCGGTGTTCGCCAGCCCCGACAGCCCCTTGCGCCAGACCCCCCGCACCAGCCCGCCGGCCGAAGCCGCCACCACGGTGCTTCAGCCCGCCCCGTGAGCCCCCTGCACGAGCCCGGAGGCTCCTAAAGGCGGAGACTCACACTCAGAACTGGTCGCCTTCCGGGGTGATGCCCACGGAGTCGTCGGCGGCGCCGGCAATGCCCCGGGTCTGGAACTTGTTGCCGCTGATGTCGGTCTGGTAGACGCAGCGGACGATCGGCTTGTCGCGGATCGAGCCGATGTAGGCGAAGGTGTTCATGCGTTGCTTGCACTGGCGCATCTGCTCGGAGGTGACGGCGCCCTCCTTCTGCAGCACGCTCCAGTTCTCGCGGCGGATCACACAGCCCGGTTGCAGCGTCGGCTGGGTCACGAAGCTGCTGCTTGGGTTCATGGTGGTGTAGAGCTCCACGTCCATCACGAAGGCGCTCGCACCCCACTGCTTGCAGAACTCGGGGTCGGGCACGGCCAGGTCGAGTTGCTGGCTGCTGGCGATGTTCCCCTGGTTGCCCACGGTGTTGCTGGAGAGCGCCGTGCCGATGCCGATGCCCACCACGAGCACCCCGGCCAGCACCGCGATCGTGGCCACGTTGAACACGAAGGGGCCGCCTCCGGGTTTGCCACCCCCCCCACCCGGTGTGGCACCACCGCCACCGCCGCCACCCCCGTTGCGGGTGGGGCGGGCGGCGCGGGAGCGGTCGCCGGGATCCCGCTCATCGGCGGCGTCGTAACGGGCGGCGTCGTAGCGGGAGCCGCGGCGGTCGTAGGCGTAGTCGGAGCTGGCGTAGTCCGACCCGGCGTAATCGGCGCTGGAGCGGCCGCGGCTGCCTCTGCCATCGCCTCTGGAGAAGGCGCTGCCATCACGGGAGCGGGTCATGTGGAAGCGGCACTGCGGGGCAGGCCCATGGAGTAGTTGAGAACCCGCGCGTCCGGGTTGTAGCGGAGTTCGCCCGCCTGCAGCAGCTGGCGGATCGTGCCCTCCAGCTCCGAACCGATGCGGCGCAGGTTGTATTCGGTGAGCTCGGCGCCGGCGAAACCGGCCACCAGATCACGGAAACGCTGCTGCACCTTCTGCAGCACGCCGGCGTCCCAGAGGAACTCGTTGTCCGGGTCGAGGTCGAGGGTCAGCTGGTGCGGGTCGGGGACCAGTTCACCCCCCTCGAGCCGTGCCGTGAACAGCCGCACATGACGGGTGGTGGACTTGAGCAGCAGGTCGTCGGCCATGGAACGAAGGCGAACGGACGGAGATGGGCCGCCGCAACTCTAGGAACCGCCGGTGCGGGCAGGGCCACCGCAGCCAGGCGCCCGACGTTGGCAGGGGGCATCCTTTTAGGTTGGCGTCTGGTTTTCGTCTTTGCATGCGCGTCGCCATTGCCGGAGCAGGACTCGCCGGCCTGTCCTGTGCCAAATACCTCTGCGATGCCGGCCATACGCCGGTGCTGCTCGAGGGGCGCAACGTGCTCGGCGGCAAGGTGGCGGCCTGGCAGGACGAAGACGGGGACTGGTACGAAACCGGCCTGCACATCTTCTTTGGGGCTTACCCCAACATGCTGCAGCTGTTCGCGGAGCTGGGCATCGAGGATCGCCTGCAGTGGAAGGATCACGCGATGATCTTCAACCAGAAGGAGGCGCCAGGCAGCTACAGCCGTTTCGATTTCCCCGACCTTCCCGCCCCTCTCAACGGTGTTGCCGCCATCCTCGGCAACAACGACATGCTCACCTGGCCCGAGAAGATCGCCTTCGGGCTCGGCCTTGTGCCCGCCATGCTCCGCGGCCAGGACTACGTGGAGGAGTGCGACAAATACTCCTGGTCGGAATGGCTGCGCCTTCACAACATCCCTCAGCGAGTGAACGATGAAGTGTTCATCGCCATGAGCAAGGCGCTCAACTTCATCAATCCCGATGAAATCTCCTCAACGGTGATCCTCACGGCCCTCAACCGCTTCCTGCAGGAGAAGAACGGCTCGAAGATGGCCTTCCTCGACGGCAACCCCCCAGAGCGTCTCTGTGAGCCGATCGTGGCCTCGATCCGCGAGCGCGGTGGCGAGGTGCACCTCGACAGCCCCCTGCGCGAGATCCGCCTGGCCGCCGATGGCAGCGTGCGCAGCTTCCGGATCGGCGGCATCCAGGGCCAGCCTGGCCGTGAGGTGGAGGCGGATGCCTACGTCAGCGCCCTGCCGGTGGATCCGCTCAAGCTCCTGCTGCCGGATCCCTGGCGCCAGCTGCCCTACTTCCAGAAGCTCGACGGGCTCAAGGGGGTGCCGGTGATCAACATTCATCTCTGGTTCGATCGAAAACTCACCGCGATCGACCATCTTCTGTTCAGTCGTTCGGACCTGCTCAGCGTCTACGCCGACATGAGCAACACCTGCCGCGAGTACGCCGACCCCGACCGCTCCATGCTCGAGCTGGTTTTCGCCCCTGCGGCGGAGTGGATCGGCCGCAGCGATGACGACATCGTGGCCGCCACGCTCGAGGAGCTGCGCCGCCTCTTCCCCGACCACTTCAACGGCGACGACCAGGCCAAGCTGCGCAAGGCCCGGGTGGTAAAAACCCCCCTCTCCGTCTACAAGACCGTGCCCGGCTGCCAGCAGTTGCGGCCCTCGCAGCAATCGCCGATCGCAAACTTCTTCCTGGCCGGCGACTACACGATGCAGCGCTATCTGGCTTCGATGGAAGGGGCAGTGCTGAGCGGCAAGCTGTGCGCCGAGGCGGTCAGCCGGCAGGCGTCCGCGCTGGTGCAGCCGGTGGCGGTGTGAGCGTGCTGGCCGCTTCACCCACCGCCGCTTCCCTCCGCTCCGGCCTGAACCTGGAGCACGCCTACGAGGCCTGCCGCCAGGAAACCGCCCAATGGGCCAAGACCTTCTATCTCGGCACCCTGCTGATGCCCCCCGCCAAGCGGCGGGCCATCTGGGCGATCTACGTGTGGTGCCGCCGCACCGACGAACTGATGGACAGCCCCCAGGCGCAGCGGCTGCCCACTGACCAACTCGCCGAGCGGCTCGATCGCTGGGAAGCCCGCACCCGCCGCCTGTTTGCCGGCGAGGTGCACGATGCCCTCGATCTGGCCATGGTGGACACCATCCAGCGCTATCCTCAGCCGCTCCAGCCCTACCTCGACATGATCGAGGGGCAGCGCATGGACTTGGTCTGCCATCGCTACGCCAGCTTCGATGAACTGCAGCTCTATTGCTATCGGGTGGCCGGCACCGTGGGCCTGATGACCCAGGAAGTGATGGGGCTTGATCCGGCCTACACCACGGCCCCCTGGAGCGAACGGCCCGATACCTCCGAGGCGGCGGTGGCCCTTGGCATCGCCAACCAGCTCACCAACATCCTGCGCGATGTGGGCGAAGACCGCAGCCGTGGCCGCATCTATCTGCCGCAGGAAGATCTGCAGCGCTTCAACTACTCGGAATCCGACCTGATGGCGGGGCTGCTCAATGAAAACTGGCGGGCCCTGATGGCCTTTCAGTTGCAACGCGCCCGCTACTGGTTCGGCCGTTCGGAGGCGGGGGTGCGCTGGCTGGCGGCCGATGCCCGCTGGCCGGTGTGGGCCTCGCTGCGGCTGTATCGCGGCATTCTCACAGTGATCGAGCAACTCAACTACGACGTTTTCAACCACCGGGCCTACGTTCCCAAGCCCTTCAAATTGCTCGACCTGCCGCTCTCCTACGTGATCTCCCAGGCCCGCTGAACCTCTGCAGTGGCCCCGGCCTCCGCCTTCAGCCAGTCCAGCAGGATCGGATTCACCCGTTCGGGAGCTTCGTCGTGGGGGCAGTGTCCCAACCCCGGCAGCACCTTCAGTTCCTGCACACAGGGGAAGAGGCGCGCCCAACATTCGGCTTCGGCTGGCGCTTCCCACGGATCCTCTGCTCCCCACAGCATGCGCACCGGCACGGTCAGCTCGGCAAGCAACTCCGGTGCCAGGTGGTCGTCGAACAGGTTGACGAAGCCGCGGAAGCTCTCGGGCGCTCCGGCATCGGTACTGGGCCGGTGCAGCAGCTCCACCAGGGCGTCGTCGATGTTGGCGCCGCTGGGGTAAGCCCGCTCCAGCACCTGACGGATGAAGGCGGGCCGGGCCAAGGCGCGGAACAGGGGAGCCACCAGCCAGCGCTGCCGCACCAGTTGCTTCACCAGGGGACGGCTCCATCGCTCCAGCAGCGGCAGTTCCGCCACGCGCTTTTCATCCAACGTGCGCTGGGCGCAGTCGATCAGGATCACCTGGGCCAGCGGAACGCCGCGGGCCACCAGCAGCTGGGCCGCCCTTAGGGCCACCACGCCGCCGATCGAGTTGCCCACCAGATGCACGCGGGCGGAGGGAGCGTGCTGCAGGGCCACCTGCTGCACGAAATCCGCCACCTGCTCGGCCCACAGATCGAAGCAGTAGCGCACCGCTCCGGGCTGCTCGGCTTCATCGGCCAGGCGGGAGCGCGGCTTGTCGCTGGCGCCGAATCCGAGCAGATCGATGGCGCACACCGAGAAGCGGCTGGCGATCACCGGCAGGTTGTGGCGCCAGTGGCCCAGGCTCGCGCCGAACCCGTGGATCAGCACCACACGTTGAAGCCCCGCCGGTTCGGGGCCGGCGAGGCAGCGGTAGCGGATGGTGTGACCCTGCCAGGTCCAGGAGGAGGAGGCAGGGCTGGGCGTGGTGGAAGCCGGCGGGTGGGTCAAGGCAGCATCGCCGCCGACCGGCGGAACGGGGCGCTGGCTCAGACCGTGGTGGCTGTCTGGTTGGCCAGCAGGGATTTCAGTTTGGCGAGCTCACCGGCCCAACGCGGATCGGGGGCGCCTTCGGTGATGGTGTCACTGTGCACCACCTTGTTGACGGCCTTGCGGGCCGCCACGGGAGCGGCACCGCCGGCGGCGGGCCGGCGATCGCCGGTGCCGGGGCGGCTGTCACGGCGCTCGGAGCGCTCGATGCGCAGGCTGTTACCGCCGAAGTCGTGGCCGTTGAGCTGCTCGATCACGGTGTCGGCCAGTTTCTCATCCTCGACATTGGCGAAACCGAAACCACGGCAGGCACCCGTTTCCCTGTCCTGAACGGTCTTGAAGCGCACGCCCTCGGCGATGGAAGTGAACAGAGCATCGAGCTCGGCGGCATCGAAAGTCTGCGGCAGATTGCCGACGTAGAGACGAACACTCATGGGAGGAGGGGGGGGAGAGAAGGGAGGTGGCGGCCTGCGCCATCGGGTGAACGCACCGGCGAAACGCAGGGCAGCGCAGGAGGCGCCAAAGAGCGATCGGGGAGGTGTTTCTGACGTTCAGGAACTGGACGTCAACCGTTGCCGTTCGGGCTTCGATGAAGCGATGGAAGATGCCTGTACAAAGAGCAGTCAATCACGGCGCCGGTCCAGCCAGCCAGCGACGCGCCGCCGCCAGGGCCTCCTCGCTGCTCTCCAGGCGGCCGAAGGCGCGCTCGATCGTCAGGTGGGCCAGCAGTTCGCCCAGCCGCCGTGACGGGGCCAGCCCCAGCCGCTGCTGCAGTTCCGTGCCGTCGAGCGGGGGCCTGGGATGAAAGAGAGGATCGCCCGGATCACGCCAGCGGGGCAGCCACTCCCGCGCAAACGGCAGCGGCAGCATGAGCAGCAGGGCGGGCAGGTCGTCCTCCAGGTCGCGGTGAAAGTGCACCTGCTCCCGTTCCGAGCCGAACGGGGCGGCGGGATCTCGCACCCCGCCGGGCCCCTCCAGCTGCGCCCGCCAGCTCCGCAGCAGTCCGCAGCGCCGCTGCAGCGCCCGGCTGGCGTGCAGCCGCCCCCAGCTGGCGGCATCAAGCAGCGTGGCCAGGCGTGCCAGGGGCAGCGCCAAGCGGGCTTCGTCTTCGCTCAGACCCCTGGCTGCGGCCGCCGCCGGGGTGAGCTGTCTCAGCGCGGCACCGGCGGCTTCATTGCCGGCTGCACCGCCTTCCACAGCGTCCGGCTGGCGCCAGGCGTCCAGCAGGCCGATCGTCAGCACCCGGGCCAGCCCTTCGCCGCCGCTGGCGCACGCCGCCAGCTTCTCCAGCTCCACCCGCACGCGCTCCACGGCCACTTGGTCGATCCGGCGGCTGTGGTGCTGGATCCAGGCTGCGCTGGTGGCGTCGAGGTGAAAGCCCAGTTCCGCGGCCAGTCGCTCACCTCGCAGCAGTCGCAGCGGGTCGTCCAGCAGGTTCGCTTCGCTCACGGCCCGGATCAGTCCCGCCGCCAGATCGGTCAGGCCGCCGCTCGGGTCGAGCAGCTGGCTGCTCGCCGTCAGGGGCAGGGCCAGGGCGTTGAGACAGAAGTCGCGGCGCAGCAGATCGGTGGCCAGGTCCGCGCCGGCCTGGCGGGCCAGATCCACGCTCCAGCCCCGGATCACCAGCCGGGCGATCGAGCGCTCCTGATCCAGCACCACGCAGCGACCACCGTGCTCCCGGCTCAGCCGCTCGCCCAGGGCAATGGCCTCCACCGGCACCACCAGATCGAGGTCGGGCCGCTCCCCCAGCCGCCCGAGCAGGCCATCGCGCACGGCGCCTCCCACCAGGGCGGTGCCCGCAGGGAAGGCCGCCGGAGGCACCGGCCAGCGTTCCATCGCCAGGCGGCGGCGCAGCAGAGCCGTGGCGGCGGCCAGATCCAGAGGCACGCTGGCCTGGCCCGCCAGAATGGCTGCATTCGGAGACCACTCAGGCATGTGCATCTGCGTGGATTGCCACTGGGTGGACCGCTGCCAGGCCTATCACGCGGTGGAGCGCCAGCACGGCGTCAAGCATCTCGCCGTTGCCCCCGACTTCCGCCCGGTGGATCCACGCATCCATGTGCAGGTGATGGATCTGCCGGAGAACCGCGTGGGCGTGGAATGGGACGTGCGGTCCTGCGCCAGCTTCCAGGCTGAACCGGGCCGCTGGCAACGGCTGCGTCCTCTGGCGGCGATCCCGCGGTGATGGACGCTCCTGCCTGGGGCCTGGCCCTGCACAGCAGCAGCGAGGTGCTGGGAGTGGCGCTGCAGTCGCTGCTGGAGCCGGAGACGCCGCCCTTGATCCACACCTTCCCGCTGGGGCGCCGGCTCTCCAACGATCTGCTCGCCTGCGTGGAGGAGGTATTGCCAGCCTGCCGCTGGCCGCAGCTGGCACGGCTGGCGGTGGCCACCGGGCCCGGTGGCTTCACTGGCACTCGGCTCACCGTGGTGATGGCCCGCACGCTGGCCCAGCAGCTGGCTCTGCCCCTTGATGGTGTCAGCAGTTTCCTGCTGGTGGCGCGGCGGCTCTGGCAGGACGGAGAGCCGCTGACGGCCGCCGATCCGTTCTGGCTGCTGCACGAGCTGCCGCGCCGAGGAGTGGTGGCGGGTGCCTACGTGCTTGATGCAGGGGCTCCAGGGGGGGTGGTGGAGCGCCAGCCGCCGCGCCTGTTCGCCGACGCCGATGCCGTGCCTCCTGGCCCACGGCTGCCGGCGGTGGTGGAAGCCAGAGCCGATGTGGCCCAGTTGCTCGCCTTCAGCAAGGCGGCGGCGTTGGCCGGCGGGCCGGCCCCCTGGAGCACGGTGCTGCCGATCTATCCCACCAGCCCCGTGGGGGGAGAGGGTTGATGCGCCGCCTGGTGCTGCTGACGTTGCTGACGGCGGGCAGCTTCTGGCTGGGACGTTCCCTGCTGCTGCCGCCGGCTTCGCCGCCCCAGCTCATCCTTGTGCTGGGCGGTGACGTGAAGCGCGAGAAGGTGGCCGGGCGCTTGGCGACTCAATACCGTCTGCCGGTGGTGGTCAGCGGCGGCAGCAACCCGGAATACGCCCGCTGGCTGTTCGATCAGGAAGGCCTGCGGCAGCAGCAATACCGGCTGGATTACCGCGCCCATGACACGCTTTCCAACTTCACCACCGTGGTGGATGATCTGCGCCGTGGCGGCATCCGTCACGTGCTGCTGGTCACCAGCAGTGATCACATGGACCGGGCCCTGCTGGTCGGCCGGGTGGTGGCCGGCAGCCGCGGCATCCAGCTGACGCCCGTGGCGGTGTCCTGCGGGGAGCTCTGCCATCCTGAGAGCCTTTCCAAGCGCTGGGGCGACGGCCTGCGGGCCGTGGTGTGGGTGCTCAGCGGGCGGGATCTGAAGAACTGGGCGCAAGCGCAGCACGCTCAGACCCGGGCCTGATCAGGCCCTCATTCAGCAAGGCATTGATCTGGTCCTGGCAGGCCTGGGTGGTCGCCAGGAGGTCTTCGCGACGGCGGGAGGCGGGCGGCGGGATCGGCTGGCCGATACGGATGTGGATCGGCACCAGGCGTGGCCAGGTACGGCCTGCGCCCATGGCCCGGTGGCTGTTGACGATCGCCACCGGTAACAGCGGCACGCCGGCCCGTGCCGCCAGCAGAGCAGCGCCCGCCTGCGGCTGGTTGACGCGGCCGTCCAGCTGCCGGGTGCCATCGATGAACACCCCGGTGGCCCAGCCCTGGGCCAGCCGTGCTGTGGCGACCCGAATGGCTTCGCGGTCGCTGGCTCCTCGCTGCACCGGGTAGGCCCCGCAGGCGCGAATGATCGGGCCCAGCAGGGGGACCCTGAACAGCTCTGCTTTTGCCATGAAGGCCACGGGTCGGCCCAAGGCGTGGCCCAGCAACGGCGGGTCGAAGTGGGAGCCGTGGTTGGCCACCACCACCAGTGCACCCTCCGTGGGCACGTTTCGATTGCCGCTGGTGCGCCCACGGAACAGGATCCGGTAGAGCGGGAACACCAGCAAATAGCTGATCAGCCGGTAGGTAAGGCTGGGGCGGGGATTCAACAGCGCCAGCGGATCGGAGGAATCCAGCCCTTTGGATTCGCTCAAAGCGCCAGGTCGGCCGCCGCGCCGATCTGGGCGGTGGCGAGGCCGGGGACTGCCCGGCGCAGCAGGCCGCTCAGCACGTTGCCCGGCCCGACCTCCACCACGGTTTCGATCGCTAGCCGCGGGAACTGGTCCATGGTTTCGCGCCAGCGCACCCCCGTGACCATCTGCTCGCTCAGGCGCTCCTTGAGCAGGGCGCCGTCAGTGGTCGGGGTGGGATCGGTGTTGCTGAGCACCGGAATGGCCGCATTGGCGAATGGGACCTGCTCCAGCAGGTGGCGAAAGGCGGTCGCGGCTTCTGCCATGAAGGGGGAATGGAAGGCCCCCGACACAGCCAAGGGGATCGCCCGCTTGCAGTTGATTCTCTGGCACAGGGCCTGAACCGCCTCGGTGCTGCCGGAGAGCACCACTTGGGAGGCGCTGTTGTCGTTGGCAATCACCACCCCTTCGCTGGCGGCGATCCGTTCGTCCAGCTCCTCCCGGTTGAAGCCGATCACGGCGGTCATCGACCCGCCACCTGCGGCGGCCATCAGCTCGCTTCGCTGCCGCATCAGGGCCAGGCCTGCCTCAAGGTCGAAGACACCAGCGGCGTAGAGCGCCACCAGCTCCCCAAGGCTGTGTCCGGCCACAAGATGGGCGCAGCGGCCCATCCCCTTGAGCGCATCGACCAGCAGGCTTTCCAGCACGAACAGGGCCGGCTGGCTGTTGCGGGTGTCGTTCAGGTCGGCCGGTGCGGTGGGATCACTGAGCGGTTCACCGGCGCAGATCGCCAGCAGATCCCTGCCCAGGAGATCCGAAGCAGAAGCAAACCGCTCGCGCGCTCCGGGCAGATCGAGCAGATCACCCACCATTCCCAGCTTCTGCGATCCCTGGCCGGGAAACACCCAGGCAATGCCCATCCTGTTCGTCTTGAACGGAATCTGAGATTACGGCGACGCCCTGGCCAGCCCCCTCAGCCGCCGGGTCCACGCCAGCGGAGCAGCGCCGCTCCCCAGCTCAGCCCGGCGCCGAAGCCACTGCTGGCGATCAGGTGGCCAGGCTGGATGCGGCCATCCCGTACCGCTTCATCGAGCATCAGCGGGATCGTGGCGGCAGAGGTGTTGCCGTAGGCCGCCAGGTTGCTGAGCACCCGCTGGTTGGGAATGGCGAAACGCTGGGCCACCGCATCGAGGATGCGCTGGTTGGCCTGATGCAGCAGCAGCCAGTCGAGCTCGGCCGCGGTGGTGCCAGTGGCGGCGAGCAGCTCCTGCAGCACGGCCGGCACTTCCTTGACGGCGAACTTGTACACCTCCTGGCCGTTCATGTGGATCGGCGCGAAGCCTCCGCGCTGGGCCGTGTGGCCGTCGAGCAGCGCCTGCCGCTCCTCCCGCTGCGCCAGGGTCAGGCAGGCGGCGCGGCGGCCGTCAGAACGCATGCGGAAGCCCAGCAGGCCATCCCGCTCGCCTTCACAGGCCTCCACAGCGATGGCGGCGGCGGCGTCGCCGAACAGCACGCAGGTGCGCCGGTCGTCCCAGTCAACCCAGCGGCTGAGCTGGTCGGCCCCGATCACCAGCACCTTGCGCGCGCTACCGGCACGGATGTATTGGGCTGCGGTGATCAGGGCGAAGAGAAAGCCGCTGCAGGCGGCTGTGAGATCGAAGGCCACGGCGTTGGTGGCCCCCAGCCCCGCCTGCACCCGCGGCGCGGTGCCGAACAGATCGTCCGGGCTGGAGGTGGCCAGCAGGATCAGATCCACCGTCTCCGCCGACCAGCCGGCGTGATCAAGGGCGTTGCGGGCGGCGGCTGTGGCCATCGACGTCACCGTTTCCGTGGGCCCGGCCACACGGCGCGCAGCGATGCCGGTGCGGCTGCGGATCCACTCATCGTTGGTGTCGACGCGAAGGCTCAGCGCGTCGTTGCTGACGATCAGCGCGGGGAGCGAACTGCCGCATCCCACGAGCGCCATGCCTGCGCCCATCCGGCCAAGCGCCACCGACTCACCCACGGTTCGGCTCAGTCAACCACAGGCAGGAACGGAGCTCTCCTCGCTGCTGAGCTTGTGCAGATCTTCCATCACCCCATGGCTGGCGGCTAGGTGCGCCAGCCGCAGCGCGCTGACCACCGAAAGGGCCTTGCTGCTGCCGTGGCCGATCACGCAGACCCCATTGACGCCGAGCAGCAGGGCGCCGCCGTGCTCGGCATGGTCGAGGCGCTTCTTGATCCGCACCAGGTTGCTGCGCAGGAAGGCGGAGCCCACCTTGCCGCGCCTGCCCCGAGGCAGTTCGGCGCGTAGCACATCGAGCAGCACGCTGCCCACCGACTCCAGGAACTTGAGCAGCACGTTGCCGGTGTAGCCGTCGCAGACCACCACATCGAAGCTGCCGGAGAGGACGTCGCGGCCTTCGCAGTTGCCGGCGAAGCGCAGCCGCTGCTCGGCGGCGAGCAGGGCGTAGGCCTTGATGGTGAGCTCGTTGCCCTTGCAGGCCTCCTCGCCGATGTTCAGCAGGCCGATGCGGGGCTGGGGGATGCCGAGCACGTCGCGGCTGTAGATGCTGCCCAGCAGGGCGAACTGCTGCAGGTACACCGGCTTGCAGTCCATGTTGGCGCCCACGTCGAGCACAAGCACCTGCCGGCCCGGGTCCTTGGTGGGGAAGAGGGCGCCGATGGCGGGGCGGTCGATGCCCTTGAGCCGGCCGAGCCGGAAGATCGCCGAGGCCATCACCGCACCGGAGTTGCCGGCGGAGTAAACCGCCGCCGCCTCACCGCTCTTGACCAGGTCCATGGCCATGTTGATGCTGGCGTCGCGCTTGCGGCGCACCACCGTGGCTTCCTCGTCCATGCCCACCGAAGAGCCGCTGGCGACCAGCTGCAGCAGCCCGGCCTGCAGGCTCTCGCGCAGGTCGTCTTCCAGGTTCAGGGCGGCCGCGGCCTGCTGCACCGCCGCGGCTTCGGCTACGAAGCGGATCTTCACCGGCAGGCAGCGCACGGCGGCCAGGCAGCCCTCGAGGATCGGGCCGGGGGCATGGTCTCCCCCCATGCCGTCGACGGCCATCCAGATGCGGTCACGGTCGCGGATCGGAGCGGACCCATCGCCACCGGTCTGCAGGCGCCGGCGGGGGTAGCTCATCAGCGGCTGCAGCACTGTGCCGGCAACCGATCCCGCCATGGTGCCGGCGGAGGAGGCCACCGAACCTGCCGCCGAGGCCATCGAGCCGGCCACCGAGGCGGCGGCGGAAGCAGCGGAGGCGGCAGTGCTGGCTGAGGAGGTGGCCGTGTCAACCAGGCTGGTGACCGTCGCATTGCGGCGATACCAGACCACCAGCCGGCGGATCGCGCGGCTGGGTTTGGCGCGGCGTTGTCTCAGTTCTGAATCAGAGTCCTTCGGAGGCAACGGCTTCCACGATGCGCTGGAACAGGTAACCCGTACCCCGTGCGGTGAGGATCAGCTCGGGGTTGGCTGGATCATCTTCCAGTTTGGAACGCAGCCGTGAGATGTGGACATCCACCACCCGGGTGTCCACGTGACGCTCGGGGGTATAGCCCCAGACCTCCTTGAGAATCTCGCCGCGGCTGAAGGGCTCACCCGAACGGCTGACCAGCAGCTCCAGCAGGCTGAACTCCATGCCGGTGAGGCGGATGCGCTCTTCGCCCCGGTACACCTGGCGCTTGTTGGTGTCGATGCGCAGCTCGTTGACCTGGATCACGCCGGAGTTGGGGATGCCCACCACCTGCTCCTTCTCCACCCGGCGCAGCACGCAGCGGATGCGGGCCTCCAGCTCCTTCGGGCTGAAGGGCTTCACCACGTAGTCGTCGGCACCGAGCTCCAGACCGGTGATGCGGTCGGCCACGTCGCCCAGAGCGGTGAGCATCACGATCGGCACATCGGATTCCTTACGGAGCTCCTGGCAGACGCCATAGCCGTCGAGCTTGGGCATCATCACGTCGAGCACCACCAGATCCGGGCTGGAATGGCGGAAGGCCTCAAGCGCCTCCACGCCGTCACAGGCGGTGACGACGTCGTAGCCGATCATCGTGAGGCGGGTTTCGAGAATCCTGCGGATGCTCGCCTCGTCGTCAACGACCAGGATGGTTTCCTTGGCGGAGGAGGAAGCCGTCATGGTTGCGCCGGCCTGGGTACACAAGTCCTGACCACTGAACTGGTCGGAGGGGCGGCAAATTCACCCAACGCCACCATTCTTCACACACCGCCGTGGCCCGATCCGCACCGCTGTTCATCTGCCAGGCCTGTGGAGCTCAGACCCGCCAGTTCTTCGGCCGCTGCCATGGCTGCGGTGCCTGGAACACGCTGGTGGAACAGAGCGGCCCCGCCGCTGATGGCCGCCGCCGCCGCGCCGCCCCTGAGGGCGCGCCTGCCCGTACCGGTGCGGGCGAGAAGGTGGCCCTGGCGCCAGGGCGTCCCCGGCGCTCGGAATCGATCCTGATGGCGGTGGAGCGGCCGCTCCAGCGGTTGCCCAGCGGCTTCGCCGAGTTCGATCGGGTGCTGGGCGGCGGGCTGGTGCCCGGGGCGCTGGTGCTGGTGGGGGGCGATCCCGGCATCGGCAAATCCACCCTGCTGCTGCAGAGCGCCCAGGCGCTGGCCGCCATCACCTCGGTGCTCTACGTGAGCGCCGAGGAGTCGGCGCAGCAGGTTCGCCTGCGCTGGAGCCGGCTCGCCCCGCCAGGTGCCGGCGCTGCGGAGCAGCCGGTTGGGGCCGATGGGGCCGTGCCGGCGGGTGCCGGGCTGCAGCTGCTGGCGGAAACCGATCTGGAGCTGGTGCTGCAGGAGCTTGAGGCGCTGCGGCCGGCGGTGGCGATCATCGACAGCATCCAGGCCCTGCATGACGACCAGCTCAGCAGCGCGCCGGGATCGGTCGCCCAGGTGCGCGAATGCGCCGGTGCCCTGCAACGGCTGGCCAAGCGCCAGGACACCGCCCTGCTGCTGGTGGGGCATGTCACCAAGGAGGGGATGCTGGCCGGGCCCAAGGTGCTCGAACACCTCGTCGATGCGGTGCTCACCTTCGAGGGCGACCGCTTCGCCAGCCACCGGCTGCTGCGGGCGGTCAAGAACCGCTTCGGTGCCACGCACGAACTGGGCCTGTTCGAGATGCGCGACCGGGGGCTGGCGGAAGTCACCAATCCCAGCGAGCTGTTCCTCGGCCATGACGGCCCCGCCGCCGGCACCGCCACGATCGTGGCCTGTGAAGGCACCCGCTCGCTGGTGGTCGAGCTGCAGGCCCTGGTGAGCACCACCAGCTATGCCAGCCCACGCCGCACGGCCACCGGCATCGGCATCAACCGGCTGCATCAGATCCTGGCCGTGCTTGAAAAGCACATGGGGCTGCCCCTCTCCCGCTTCGATTGCTACCTGGCGGTGGCCGGTGGCCTTGACGTGGAGGAGCCTGCGGCCGATCTCGGCGTGGCCGCGGCGGTGGTGGCCAGCTACCGCGATCTGACCCTGCCGGCCGGCACAGTGCTGGTAGGGGAGCTGGGGCTGGGGGGGCAGCTGCGGCCGGTGGGCCAGCTGGAGCTGCGCCTCCAGGAGGCGGCGCGGCTGGGGTTCCGCCGGGCGGTGGTGCCGCGCGGCAGCGGCCTCGGGGCGATCGCCGCCGGGCTTGATCTCCAGCTGCTGGAAGCCGCCACTGTGGCGGAGGCCCTGGTGGCCGGGCTGGGGTTTGACCCTGCAGCCGACTGAGCCGGGCCGGCGGCTCCACCCTGCCCCGGCCAGGCCACACCCCGCGCCGGGCAACGCCCTGCCCAGGCGCCCCGACGAGGCTCAGAAGTAGACGTCGACGTTGCCGCGCCCGCTGGTCTTGAGCCAGTTCTGGGCTTCGATGTAGTTGTTCGGCGCCATGCGGATCGCCTTGGTCCAGTAGTCGGCGGCGCGGGAGAAGCAGCGGTCCGACTCATCGGTGTCGCCCCGTTCTTCCGCCAGGGAGCCGAGGTGGTGGTGAATCACCGCGATGTTGTTGAGGGCCTGCGGCATGTGCTGGTTGAGATCCAGCGCCTGCTCGTAGAACTCCAGCGCCTTCTGGTGATCGCCGTTGCTGGTGAACACCAGAGCCATGTTGTAGAGGATGAAGGCCTTGTCGTTGGGGTCGTCCTCCAGCTTCAGGGCTTCCTCGTAGTTCTCCAGCGCTTCGGCATATTCGCCGTCACCCTGGGCGCTCATGCCGTCGCGGTAGTACGCGAAAGCCTCCTTCGCCCGCCGGTTGGTGGGAATCACCTTGAGGATCAGGTCCGCCATGACCGTGAAGCTCTTGTCGATGAAGTTGTCGTTGCGTTGGCTGCGGGGCACGGGAACGGTCTGGTTTGTGGACCCATCCTGACGCCTGCGCGGCGAGCCAGCTTCTGCCGGAGGCCATCCCTAGCCTGAAACCCAGCTGCCGATCCCAGTGGTTCAGGTTTCCCCCGGCCCCGCCGTCTCACCGCTTCCGGCTGCACCGTCTCCCCGCCCCCTGGTGCCGGTGCTGCTCGAGGTGGACGGCATGAAGTGCGGGGGGTGCGTGCGTGCCGTGGAGAAGCGCCTGCTGGCCGTGCCCGGTGTGCACCAGGCAAGCGTGAACCTGCTCACCCACACCGCCTGGGTGGGCCTGGCCGCTCCTGTCGAGGCCGCGCAGCCAGGCCTCGACACCCAGGTGGCGGCCCTGCTGGCCAGCCTGGAGGGGCTCGGCTTTGCGGCACGCCTGCGTGATCAGTCGCTGCCGGCACCCACGGCGGCCGAGCTGGCCCAGCGCCATCGTTGGTGGCTGGAGTGGCGCCAGCTGATCGCGGCGCTGACGCTGCTGGTGGTGTCGGTGCTGGGCCATCTGGCGGAGGCGGGCAGCCTGCCGGCATCGCTGCTGGCGTCCCCGCTCGGAGCCCTGCTGGCGGCGCTCTGGTTCCACGCTCTCGTGGCCACCCTGGCCCTGGCGCTGCCGGGTCGTTCGATCCTGGTGCGCGGCGCCCTGAGCGCCTGGCACCGCATGCCCAGCATGGACACCCTGGTGGGCCTGGGCATGGGCAGCGCTTACCTCGCCAGCCTGGCGGCCCTGCTCTGGCCGGCGGCGGGCTGGCCCTGTTTTTTCAATGAGCCGGTGATGCTGCTCGGCTTCGTGCTGCTGGGCCGCTTCCTGGAGGAACGGGCCCGCTTCCGCACCGGCCGGGCGCTGGAGCAGCTGGCCCAGCTCCAACCCGAAACGGCGCTGCTGCTGGTGGGCGATGGCCCCCCGCGAGAGGTGCGGGTGGGAGGGCTGCGGCCCGCAGATCGGTTGCAACTGCTGCCGGGCGACCGGGTGCCGGTGGATGGGGTGGTGCTGGAGGGCTGCTCGGCGGTGGATGTGTCGAGTCTCACCGGCGAACCCCTGCCGCTGGAGGCCCGCCCGGGCTGTGAGCTGGCGGCCGGCATGCTCAACCTGCAGGCGCCGCTGGTGCTGGAGGTGACCCGCGCCGGTGCGGAGACGGCCCTGGCCCGGATCATTGCGCTGGTCGAGCAGGCCCAGGCCCGCAAGGCGCCGATACAGCGCCTGGTGGACCGGGTGGCCGGCCGTTTCACCGTTCTGGTGCTTGTTCTCGCCCTGGCCACCTTCCTGTTCTGGTGGCTGTGGGGCACCCGCCTGTGGCCGGACGTGCTGATGGTGGCTCCGCTGCTGGGCCATGGGGCCGGGGCTGCTCACAGCTTCGGTGGGCACGGCCTTGGTGGTATGGGAATGGGAGGCTCCGGCCACGGGCTGGCGGGGGCCGCCGCCGAGACCCCGTTCAGCCTGGCCCTGCAGCTGGCGATTTCCGTGCTGGTGGTGGCCTGCCCCTGTGCGTTGGGCCTGGCCACCCCCACGGCGATCACAGTCGGCTCAGGGCTGGCGGCCCGGGCCGGTGTGCTGTTCCGGGGCGGCGATGCGATCGAGACCGCCGCGCGTCTGCAGGCGGTGCTGTTCGACAAGACCGGCACGCTCACCCTGGGCCGTCCCCTGGTGGTGGCGATCGAACTGTCCCCCACGGATCCAGCTCACCAGCTGGCGGGCGAGCTGGTCGACGCCGATGCCCTGATCCGTGTGGCGGCCAGCCTGGAGCAGCAGACCCGCCACCCGCTCGCCCATGCCCTGCTGCAGGAGGCGGAGCGCCGTCAGCTTCCTCTCTGGCCGGTGAGCACCTGCGTCACCTTCGCCGGGGCCGGGGTGGAGGGGGAACTGGAAGGGGTCAGCGGCCCTTGCCGGGTGGGTCGCCTCGACTGGCTGGAGCAGCGAGGGGTTGGTCTGGGCGCTCCGCTCCGCCAGCGGCTCACAGCACTGGAGGCCGACGGCGGCTCGGTGCTGGCCGTGGCGGTCGGCAGCCGCCTGCTGGGCCTCGTGGCGGTGCACGACCAACCGCGCGCCGATGCGGCCGCCACCGTGCAGGAGCTCGGTGCCATGGGGCTGAACCTCGGCGTGCTCAGCGGTGACCGGCAGCCTGCCGTGCGGCTCCTCGGTGAACGGCTCGGCTTGCCGGACGACGCCCTTGCCTGGGAACTGCGCCCCGAGCAGAAGCTCGACCAGATCGTGCGCTGGCAGCAGTTGGGGCCGGTGGCGATGGTGGGCGATGGCATCAACGATGCGCCCGCTCTGGCGGCGGCCGATCTCGGCATCGCCGTGGGCACCGGCACCCAGATCGCTCAGGACACCGCCGATCTGGTGATCCTTGGCGACCGCTTGTCCTCGCTTGTGCTGGCGTTGCAGCTGGCGCGGCGCACCCTGGCCAAGGTGCGCCAGAACCTTTTCTGGGCCTTCGGCTACAACCTTGTGGTGCTGCCGATCGCCGCCGGCGCCCTGCTGCCAGGCTTCGGTGTGGTGCTCTCCCCACCCCTGGCGGCCCTGCTGATGGCGATGAGCTCGATCACCGTGGTGGTGAATGCGCTGCTGCTGCATGGTCCGGCCTGACCCCGATCGCCCCAGGGGGCGCTTTCTCGTGCTGGAGGGTATTGATGGCTGTGGCAAGACCACCCAGCTCGAACGCCTGAAGGCCTGGTTGCCCAGCAGCGGCCTGCTGGCGCCCGGGGCGGAGCTGGTGGTGTGCCGCGAGCCGGGAGGGACGCCGCTGGGCCAGGCGCTGCGGCAGCTGCTGCTGCATCCGCCGGAGGCGGCCAGCCCCTGCCCCACCGCGGAACTGCTGCTTTATGCGGCCGACCGCGCCCAGCACGTGGAGGCCCGCATCGCGCCCGCTCTGGCGGCGGGCCACTGGGTGATCAGCGACCGCTTTGCCGGCTCCACGGCCGCCTACCAGGGCTATGGCCGTGGGCTGGATCTCGCGTTGATCGACCAGCTGGAGGCCATCGCCACCGCCGGCCTGACGGCCGACCTCACCCTCTGGCTGGACCTGCCCCTGCCGCTCTCACTGGAGCGTCGCGGCCACCGGCCCGCCGATCGGATCGAGTCGGCGGGACTGCCCTTCCTGCAGCGGGTGGCTGGAGGATTCGCCCAGCTGGCGGCGCAGCAGGGCTGGGCGCGGGTGGAGGCTGCCGCTGCTCCCGAACAGGTGGCGGAAGCGATTGCGGCACTGCTGCGGTGCCGTTTCGCCGCTGCTGGTGGCTGCGATGGCTGATCTGTTCGCCGACCTGATCGGCCAGCCCCAGGCCGTGGCCCTGCTTGCCGCGTCGCTGCAGCGCCAGCGGCTGGCGCCGGCCTACCTGTTCAGCGGGCCGGATGGGGTGGGACGGCGCCTGGCGGCTCTGCGCTTCCTCGAGGGCATTCTGGCCGGGGTCGCTGGCTCAGCCCCGCTGCGACGCCGGCTGGAGGAGGGCAACCACCCGGATTTGCTCTGGGTGGAGCCCACCTACCAGCACCAGGGCCAGCTGATCCCCCGTTCGGAGGCGATCGCCCAGGGAGTGGCGAAGCGGTCGCTGCCCCAGCTGCGCCTGGAGCAGGTGCGGGCGATCAGCCGTTTCCTGGCCCGTCGGCCGTTGGAGGGCGACCACTGCCTTTTGGTGATCGAGGCGGTGGAGATGATGGCGGAGGGGGCGGCCAATGCCCTGCTCAAAACCCTGGAAGAGCCCGGCAACGGGCTGCTCGTGCTGCTGACCAGCGCGCCCGAGCGCCTGCTGAGCACGATTCGCTCCCGTTGCCAGCAGATCGTGTTCAGCCGGCTGGATCCGGCCTCCCTGCAGGCGGTGCTGCACCGCCGCGCCGATCTCTCACCCGTGGCGGAGGGGCCAGAGGCCGCCGGCCTGATCGCGCTGGCGGCCGGCTCGCCGGGGGCGTTGCTGCGTCACCGGGAGCAATGGCAGGCCCTGCCACCGGGGCTGGCGGAGCGGCTGCTGGAGCGGCCGGGCCAACCGCTGGAGGCGCTGGCCTTGGCCCGTGAGCTCACCGAAGCCCTGGATCTGGATCTTCAGCTGTGGCTGCTCGACTGGTGGCAACTGCAGAGCTGGCGCCGCGATCTCTGCCAGGCCGATCAGCAGCGGATCGAGCGCCTCCGGCGCCAGTTGCAGGGGGCTGTGCAACCTCGGCTGGCCTGGGAAGTGGCGCTGCTGGAGCTGGGCGGATCGCTGGTGTGAGCCTGGAGTTCCAGGGGGATCTGACCGCCACCTGCGCCACGCGCCCCTTGACGGACAACAGCGCGAAGCTCTGACAGGCGCCTGGGGAGTCGCTGAAGCAGCGGTCCGGCTGTGTCGGTGCCGCTTCAGCAGCAGATGGTCGGTGGAATCAGGCGGATTCGAGCGAGCGCAGCTGGTCGCGGGTGTCCTGCCGAAGCTCCCGCACCAGCCGCTCCTGCTGTTCCAGCTGGGGGCCAGTGGGCAGTTCCAGGCAGTAGCCGGCTCCGTAGACCGTTTTGATGAACCGGGGTTTGCGCGGTTCGGGTTCGAGCTTGGTGCGCAGGTGGCGCACGTGTACCCGGATGGTCTCGATGTCGTCGTCGGGCTCGTATCCCCACACTTCCTTGAGGATGAGCGAGGGGGCCACGGTCTGACCGTGACGCTGGAGCAGGCAGTGGAGCAGTTCGAACTCCAGGTGGGTGAGCCGGACGGCTTGATCGAACCAGATGGCCTCAAACCGCTCGGGCACCAGGGTGAGAGGCCCGAAATTGAGAATCTCGTTGTGTTTTTCGGCCAGAGGGGCGCGATCGATGCGCCGCAGCAGTGCTTTCACCCGCACCAGCAGCTCTTCGAGATCGAAGGGCTTGGTCAGGTAGTCGTCGGCGCCGGAGTTGAAGCCGCTCACCTTGTCTTTGGTGCCGCCGAGCGCCGTGATCATCATGATCGGGATGCCAGCCGTGCGCTCATCACGGCGCAGGCGCTGGCAGAGGGTGAGGCCATCCACCTTGGGCAGCATCAGATCGAGCAGGATCAGATCGGGATGGGCCTGCAGGGCCAGGGCCTGGCCCTTGATGCCGTCTTCGGCGCATTCCACCTGGAAGCCGCCGTGCATCAGATGGGCAGCCACCAGCTCACGCATGTCCCTGTCGTCTTCGATCAGCAGGATGCAGGGCTTCATGGGCGGCGCAGGGCGGGTGACAGCGGCAATCCGTTGGATTCGAAGAGGCCGTATGAGCTGCTTTCGCAGAAGTATGGGACACGATCCTGGCAACCGCGCCAACTGGAACGTGAACAACCAGCAGGCAGCGCTGCGGCAAGGCGAAGAGGAACTCCCCGGGCAGGATTCGAACCTGCGACCAATCGGTTAACAGCCGACCGCTCTACCGCTGAGCTACCGAGGATGGCAACCCGGTGAACCTACCCCTCGGTCGCGCCGCCAGGCAAGAGGGAGACCCTGCCGCGAAGGCGCCGGCATAGTTCCGGCCCGTCCTGCCAGCGGCCCATGCGCCCGCTTTCCATCAGCACGGCCCCGTCGCAGCGCTCGAGTTCCTCCAGCCGGTGGGTGATCCAGAGGGCGGTGAGGGGTCGCTCCTGCCGGTGGCAGAGGCGATGGATCAACTCCAGAACCTCCGTCTGGCTGATTGGATCGAGCAGGGCGGTGGGTTCGTCGAGCAGCAGCAGGTCGGCACCGCTGGCGAGGGCACCGGCGATTGCCACCCGCTGTTTCTGGCCGCCGCTGAGCGTGTGGATCGGCCGCCCTTCCAGGCCAGGTAAGCCGACCTGGGCCAGGGCTTCGGCCACCCGCCAGCGCCGCTCCTCACGGCTGAGGCCCTCCGCCAACGAGAGCTGGAGGTCGGTGCCGCAGCTGGGCAGCAAGAGTTGGTGGTCGGGGTTCTGGAACACCAGAGCCGGCGTGCGCTGGCGGTGAATCCGCCCTCGCTGCGGATCGAGCAGCCCGGCGATCAGCCGCAGCAGGGTGCTCTTGCCGCTGCCGTTGCCCCCCACGAGCATCCACAGCCCTGGACGGGGCACCTCGAGGTTGATGTGGTCAAGGGCGAGGCTGCCGTTGGGCCAGCGGAACCCCAGGTTCTCCACCACCAGCGGAGGATCAGGGGCGGAGAAACCGGCGCTGGCATGGGCCGGTGGCGAGCTGGTCAACTGTCGACGCTGAAGCCGGGACGTTTGGTGCCGGTGCCACCCGCGGCCGAACGTTCGTAGAGCTGAACGGCCACCAGCTCACTGCTCAGCAGGCTGACCCGTTTCTCCTCGGCTTTCTCGCAGCTGAGTTCGAGCACGCGCGGTTGACCGCTCTCCAGGACCGCCTTGATCTGGCCATACAGGGCCTGGGCGTCGGCCAGTTCCTTGCGCTGGACCGAGACGGGCATGGGGCTGAGCTTGAGCGAGAGCTCGACGACGTACACGGCGGTTTCGGTGAGGGCAGCCGCCACTCTGGCGAATGGCGCGGCGCGGCGGTTTCCGCTGAAGGGCCGGCCGGCTCCCGGTTGGCTCCCGGTTGGCTCCGGTTTGGCTCGGGGCTGGATTCAGGGCTGATTCCGGTGCGGTTCAGACGAGCGGGGTGGCCGCCAGACCTGGGGCTGACGGAGCCGGTGAGTGCAAGTACTCATTGCCCCCGGGCCAGGGCGGCGGAAGCCCCGGCCGCCGGCTGATTTCCGTACAGTGCCATTGTAAAGCTTCATGAAGCCTCTTCATCATGACGATTGCTGTAGGGCGCGCGCCTTCGGCTCGGGGATGGTTCGACGTCCTCGATGACTGGCTCAAGCGCGACCGCTTCGTGTTTGTCGGCTGGTCCGGTCTGCTGCTGTTCCCCACGGCCTATCTGGCTCTGGGCGG
>NZ_JAHLYO010000010.1:0-31347 GCF_025128015.1 Synechococcus sp. CS-1333 | reverse complement strand
TACGTGTTCTCGCCGCCGAACGAAGGAAAGCAAACCGTAACCGTCTTCGTTGCAAAAGGCGAGGAATCCCTCTCCGTCGAGGCTGTTGGAACAAAGATCATCGCCGATGCCGAGGTCTCTTTCGGCGTCGAACCCAACATCGTCAAGTCCGGCGCCTACACGTTCTTCGCCGGTGCTCGCAGCGACGCTTTCTTTTTCGACTTCGACGGCATCAAGAATCTCTTCGATACCTCAGGCGGCAGAAACTTCACCGCCCCCCACCTGGGCGGCAAGTCTCCGTGGACCGGCGTGGATTCAAATACGGAAGCCAACGTCTTCTCGATGGTGATCGAGCTGCCGACGAGCGAGCTCGACGCCGATCCGGAGATCCGCATCTGGGGGCGATGCAGCGTACTTGAGGACGGCAAACTGCTTCATGTTGATCGCGCCGGCCACCCGAGTGTCAGCAGCTTCTTCAACACCGATGACACCAAGTTGGAATACAACGCCAGCGAGCCAGTTAACGATCGCAAGCGATGGACGGATCAGTTCGTACACCTGATGGGGCATACGGGCAATTACACCCGAGAAGAAGCCATCGCCGCGATCGACGCCGACCGCATTTTGCCCGACATGCTGTGTTTCAATCCTTCTAAGCCTGCGACGTATCCCAACGGCCGCGTCTTTACCGACGACGTCATCAATCATCGCCTCGCCTTCCTTTCGAAGGGTGATATTCCCCCAACCGGCCTCAGCCCGCACACTGACATTCTCAAGGAGTTTCCGTACATCGGCACGCCACATCAGAAGACAAGCTAACGACAGGCCAACACGGCTGTATCCATGAGACCTCAGCGGGCATGTGTTGTGCCCGAGAGCATCCAAAACCGGGAGCGGGCCCCAATGGCGATCGGCAACGATGGCCGCTTCAACTTCTCGGCCTGCTACACCCACAACGACCGGGAGTTCCTGGGGGGCTTCAGCGACTGGGCGAAGAACCTCGCCGAAAGCCGCTCGGCCCGGGATTACGAGCGCAAGGTGGGCGAGGCCGATTCGGCCACGATGTGGCAGAGCCTCTCCTTCGGCGCCAACGACAAGGCGGCCTACTGCCTGGCCGCCTGTCCCGCCGGAGAGGAGGTGATGGAGCCGTTCCTGAACGATCGCAAGGCCTTCGTGCGCGAGGTGGTGCAACTGCTGCAGGAGAAGCTCGAAGCGGTCTATGTGGTGCCGGGCTCGGATGCCGAGGCCCATGTGGCGAAACGTTTCCCCCACAAGACGGTGAAGCGGGTGCGCAGCAGCCTCACACCGATCTCGGTCGAGGGGTTCCGCAACGGGTTGTCGATGACCTTTCGGCCCGGGCAGGCCCGCAACCTCACCGCCACTTACCACTTCCAGTTCAGCGGCGCGGAGCCCTGCCGCTTCACTGTGGTGATCGCCGATCAGACCTGCACGGTCCAGGACGATCTGGTGGGTCGGCCCGATCTCCTGGTGCAGGCCGACGCTGCCACCTGGATCGCCTTCCTGCGCCGTCAGCGCAACCTGCTGCTGGCCCTGCTCACCGGCCGCATCCGCCTACGGGGAAACCCACGGCTGCTGCTGCGGTTTGCGCGTGGCTTTGCGGTCTGAAGCCGGCGTCCCCCGTTCGTCTGGCCTGATCCCGCTCACGAAGATCTGCGATCGGCTTTCTAATCAGGAGTCAGGCAGACAAATTCAGATTTTATTCAACCACCCACGCATAAAGGAACTGCCATGTCGATGTCCAAAGTTGTCGTCGTTACTGGTGTGTCATCAGGAATTGGGCGTGCCGCCGCCATGAAGTGTGTCAAGCAGGGTTGCCAAGTACTCGGCACCGTGCGCAACGCGGTAAACGTACAGGAAGTTTCGGGCGTCGCAATCATTCAAATGGATGTGCGCGATGAAGCCTCCATTGAGCGCGGCATCCAGACCATCATCGAAAAAGCCAAGCGCATTGACGTGCTGGTGAACAGCGCAGGTGTGACTCTGATAGGCGCGGCGGAGGAAACGTCGATTGCCGAAGCCCAGACGCTGTTTGATACCAACCTATTCGGCCTCGTGCGCGTGATCAAAGTGGTGCTGCCGCACATGCGTGAGCAGCGTTCTGGTCGCATCGTCACCATCAGTTCGGTGTTGGGCATTCTGCCTGCGCCGTACATGGCGCTCTATTCAGCCTCCAAGCATGCCGTTGAGGGGCTGTCCGAGACGTTGGATCACGAGGTATGCCAATTCGGTATTCGCGTGGCCCTTGTTGAACCCTCCTTTACCAAGACCAACATGGATCTCAACGCGCCCCAGCCCGATGGTGTCGCAGCTACGATTGTCGACGCAGCATTGGGTGCATGGAAGATGCGCCATAGGCCCAAGGGTGAGGCCTCTCTTCTATACAAGTTGCGCCGCTTCATGCCCGCCGGTCCGGTCGAGAACGGCCTGAGAAGATCATTCGGACTCGTCTGAATCTGCCCGAACGATCAGGGCGAACTGGCATGAGGTAGGAGGTTCGAGTTATTTTGAGTTCTCAGCCCAACCCTACGCCCACGGGACCGCCTTCGGCAGCCCGTAACTTTTACGTTCGGCTCAATGCCCCCAAACGGAGGTCAATGGCATGGAGCAGCATTCCCAGCACCACGAGTCGATCGGCAGGCGTCAAGCTGGGGATCCATTTGCCAGATAGGCGCCTCGATTCTTCCAACACGGCACGTTGTTTTGCCCATGGGCTGAGCATCTTGCCATCATGGGACAAAGGGCGCGTGGATAATGGTGACAACCCTCAACCACAGATCTTTGACATGTGGCAACGAGCAGCCTTGGTCATTTCCACCCTTTCACTGGCAATCGCAGGCTGCACGCGCACCAGCCGTGAGCTGCCGAAGAATCTCAGTGACGTGGTCGTGACGATAGAGCTTGAACAGAACAGCAGTGCTCGAGTCTCCCGCGACACCATTCGTGCCGTGCTTGCCACTAGTGAAGGCACGGTGATTGAACGGGACGATCTCCAGATCAAAGTCAATGGAACCAGGATGCAGTTCAAGGTCTGGCAAGGAAACTATTACGATCGCCACCCCAATTACTACATCGACAATGATGTAAACGAAGGCATCAGGATATTGCCACAGAAAGATTATAGCTTTGTGCTGGTGATGCCCGATGGATCCAGTCACAAACTGACGACACTGAAAACCCCCATAGCAGTGTCCCTGGGACAATTCGGCTTTGTCAGAATCCCTTCATCCCCTCCAGCTGCGGCCTTCACCTGGAACGATCTTGCCGGCCCCATGCGTCTCTCCATTGCCCGTTCGGAGCAGATTCCTGATGCCGCCGGAGGTTGGGTGTCGATGGTCGGGAATCCCGGCAATGAAGACTCGCTTCACCGCACGATTGGTCCAGGTTGGTTCCGTCCCCGGAGTGGCAAGTGGCTCCTGCCGCAACGCTTTCTGATCTCCAGCCCTAAGCGACGACTGGCGATGTTGACGGCATGGATCCAAACCGAAACAATGGCCCCTGTGGCCCAACCCTTTTCCAGGAAGAGCTCGGCAACAGCCAGACGCAAGCTGGAACTGACCTTGGAGTGGCCCTAGGACTGAGGGAAGGGACAGCCCAACATCAATGACGCGACCCCCTTGATCGGTCAAGGGCTGATGAGAGTGGGTGGTCGTGGTCATGCGGCAGCTCCCTGTTGTGTGCGCGTAAACCCTCCTGCCACCAGATCGGCTTCTCCGTAGGGGTGGTGCATCAAAAACTGCTGGGTATTGGGATCCCAGCCCACCCCAACACTCCAAAGGCCGCCGCCACCCAAGACAACCATTCGTCACCGCTGGACAAAGGCAACTTCCCCATCATTGCTTCCAGGATTACACTGTCATCAACAAAGCCAGAGGAGCTGACCATGCTTGATCTTGGACTTACCCACGTCGCCTTACCCGCTTCCGATATTGGACGCAGTGTTGATTTCTATGCTACCTATGCTGACATGCAAGTTGTGCATCGGCGCATTGACAGGGAAACAGGATCTGAAGTTGTCTGGTTGTCTGACCATACGCGACCGTTTGTGATTGTTTTGATTCAAGCCACCATTGTGCAGCCAGTTCTCTCTCCCCTAGCCCATCTTGGAATTGGCTGTAAGAGCCGGGAAGCCGTGGACATGTTGTGCGACAAGGCTCGCCAGGCTGGGTTATTGCTTGAAGAACCCAAGGATTCGGGCTATCCGATTGGCTATTGGGCATTTTTGCGAGATCCTGACGGGCATACGCTGGAACTGTCCTACGGCCAAGAGATTGGTCTAACAGTCACGCAGGAAAGCTAGTTAGCGATTCATCTTTCTTCCCAGGCGGTTACCACTCCACGAAGCAGCAGAAACACTGGCAGGGCCCTTTGCCAGCCCCCCACCGGTTGGACGGGTCACTGGCACAACAACCCCGCCGCCAGATGGTGCTGTCACTACTCAGAAGTCCCGGTCCACCAAGCCGTGAGTGCTCAGTCCACTTCATGCCTGGTGCTGCATCCGCCACCGGCTCAAGCGCATCCAATAGCGCCGGGGAGCTTGGCCTGCATTGGCTCGACGACACAACCTGCCAACGACTCCATCGAAGACCGCCGCGACCTGAACCGCGAGCTGGTGCTTCCCCTGGTGAGTACTGAGCCACTGGTCGTTGTGGGTGATGCCATCGGCGGGATTGGTCTCTTCAACGGTGACCTGGTTCTGGTTGATCGGGCCAAGCTTCCCAGCTCAGGCCGTTGCATGGCCCTGGCCCCGGGCCAGCCTGGGTCAATGGACAATGCAACGCAGAAGTACGCCTGAGCTACGAGCAGCAGAGCGGTCGGGCTACGTACACCTTGGGATCGGCGTTCCGTGGTCCATGTCACCTTCAGCCCCTCAAGACCGGTCGCGGCACCTCAGATCTGCCGCACAGCGACCACGCCTGAGTCGTGCGCATCATCATGAAGACAGGCTACGGGCTGGCGTTTGATCACTTCCCCAAGCCGCACTGGCTCAAGCCATGCAGCAACACCATCCCATGGGCCACGGCATCGACCCTGAAGCCAAGGCTGGCTGAAGTCACTCGTCCAGGATTACACCGAAACGATGGGATGTGTGCTGCCACAAACCAACTCAACATCACCTCTGCCCCATTGGCGCACAACCAGACTTGAAGGTGGAGTTTCACGCGTTCACAGAGCGAAGACGCCATAGCTGCATACGCTTACACCCCCAGACAACCAGGGCCAATGACTTCCACAGAACTCACAAGCTCACTGCATCCTTCATGTGATTCTCATGAACTGACATACACAGACTGGAGCGTGAGCGAGTATCACTTCGATCCAGCAAAGATACGCTCCAGAGAAACAGTGTTTACGATCGGCAACGGGTACATGGGTACGCGGGGAAGCTTTGAAGAAGGGTATCCGAATGCGATGCCGGCCACACTGGTGCATGGTGTCTATGACGACATTCCTGGAGCCTATACCGAGCTCGCAAATTGTCCAGATTGGCTGGAGCTGGCGATCGTGATCAACGGCGATCGATTCCGACTGGATCATGGCACCATCCTCCAATACGAACGAACGCTGGATCTACGGAACGGGATCCTTAGCCGTGCACTGCGCTGGCGGAGCCCAACGGGGAACACCGTGGATCTTCGCTTTGAGCGCTTTGCGAGCTTGGCAGATCATCCCGTTTTCGGACTGAACTGCCAGATCACTCCTCTTGATTTCACTGGAGCGATTGAAATTCAGACCAGCCTTCATGGCTTTGCCAACAACCAAGGCTTTGATCATTGGCAGCAGCTCGACCGGGGAGCGAATGATCAAGGCCTCTGGCTGCATGTTCGCACCCGCAGTTCTCATGTCGAACTCGGCATGGCAGCCAGAATGACACCGATCAATAACGATCTACCAATACGAACAACGGGCTCTGTTGATTGCCCCACCATCGCGATCACCTTTCTCGCGGCCAAGGGAAGAACCGTAGGCGTAGAGAAAGTTGTCACCTTGATCACATCACAGGATGTGGACCATCCCGCCCAGGCGGCTGTGGCCAAACTGACCAACCTGCCGGCCTATCCCATTCTGCTGAGGGCGCATCAGAACGCATGGAACGAGTTTTGGCAGCAAAGCGATATAGAGATTGAAGGAGATACCAACGCACAAGTGGCCGTGCGCTACAACATCTTCCAACTATTTATTGGCGCATGTTCGCACATCGCGGGTGAATGCGCAGACAGCAGCCGCGTCAGCGTTCCGGCCAGAACATTATCGGGATTTGGGTATCGAGGACACGTGTTCTGGGATACGGATATATTCATCTTGCCACTGTTCACCTTGACGCAGCCTGAGATTGCCAAGAGCTTACTGACCTACCGCTATCACACCCTGAGTGGTGCACGGCGAAAAGCTGCCCATAGTGGCTATCACGGTGCGATGTATGCCTGGGAGAGTGCAGCCACGGGTGATGAGATGACGCCCCGATGGTCCATTCAGACCGACCCCTACTCGAAAGCGATACGCATTTGGTGCCGTGATCGCGAAATTCATATCAGTGCCGATATTGCCTATGCGGCCTGGCACTACTGGCAGACAACAGGCGATGACATCTGGCTACGAGACTACGGAGCCGAAGTCATTCTGGAAACTGCCATCTTCTGGATGAGTCGGCTGGAGTGGAAGCCGGAGCTGGAACGGTTTGAACTGGATGGAGTAATAGGCGCTGATGAATACCACGAACAGGTGAACAACAACGCCTATACCAATTGGATGGCGAAGTGGAATCTGGAGACAGCCGTCTCCGTTTACGGATGGCTGCAGCAGCAGTTTCCCGACCACGCCGCTTTGCTCGCTCAAAAGCTACAACTTAATGCAGACAGGCTGCGCCAGCTCCAAGCCGCCATCGCACAGCTTTACACCCCATACGATGCCAAGACCGGGCTGATTGAACAGTTTGATCAGTTCTTTGAATTACGAGACATCCACCTGAATGACTACGAGCCCCGGCATCGCTCCATGCAGGACGTTCTGGGAATGGATGTGACCAATCAGTCTCAGGTTCTGAAGCAACCTGACGTCCTGATGCTCCTCTATCTGATGCGAGATACCGACTCATGCCTTTCCTACCCTGATGTTCTCGAAAAGAACTGGCACTACTACACTCCCCGCACAGACACCACGTACGGATCGTCGCTCTGCCCTGCCATTCTTTCGATCCTGGCCGCAAAGCTGGGCATGGAAGAAGAAGCCTATCAATACTTCATGCAGGCAGCAACCGTTGATCTCGAAGATAGCCGCGGCAACACAGCAGATGGGATTCATGCGGCGTCAGCCGGTGGCGTATGGCAAGCCGTGGTGTTCGGCTTCGCCGGCGTTCACATGAAGGGAAACAGCCCGATGGCGATTCCCCATCTGCCGCCAACCTGGAAGCGGCTCAGATTCAAGCTGCAATGGCGCGGTTCCTGGCACAGTTTTGATCTGTCACAGCCAGCACCACCTCCAGCTCAAGGTCCAACGCAAACTCAAGCTCCAGACATCAAGGGCTTCATCTTCGATGTGGATGGGGTGTTGACGAACACCTCCGAATCTCATTACCGCGCTTGGCAGAGATTAGCGGATGAGGAAAAGCTACCCTTCGATCGCAAGGCCAATGAGGCCCTGCGTGGTGTGTCCAGACGCGGATCGCTTCAGCAGATCATTGGCGACCGTCATTACTCCGAATCTGCACTTCAGGACATGATGGAGCGCAAAAACCGCTACTACCTTGAAGACATCCAAACCATCACCCCCCAGGACATGCTTCCAGGGGCCATTGAGTTTTTACAGGAGCTCAGACAAGCAAAGATGAAAATTGCGATTGGCTCCGCCAGCAAGAATGCACGCACTGTCATCGACAGGCTTGGGATCGGAGCTTTCATTGATGCAATCGCAGACGGCGACAGCGTTCAACGGCCCAAGCCAGCACCCGACATCTTTCAATATGCTGCCACTCAATTGAAACTTACTCCTGCCAACTGTGTGGTGGTTGAAGATGCTGCCGTTGGCATTGAAGCAGCCATTGCTGCAGGGATGTGGTCGGTTGGCATCGGACCTCAGGAGCGTGTTGGTGCCGCCAACATTGTGCTTCCAGATCTGGATGGTGTTCGCCTGAGCGATCTCGGCATGCAATGGTGATCGATCCACGCTCCTCATCACGAACGTGTTGCTGGTGAGGTGGGGGATGGCCAACTGCACAAAGGAAGCCACGAATGTGTTCGTGATCTCGCCATCATCCTTGCGGAGAACCGCAACCTGATCCTGCCGTGCAAGCCGGCCAAGGCGGCTATGGCGGCAACCACTACCCCCAGATCATGGTCATCTTGAGCATCTTTCGCTTCAGGCCCCTGCCTTCTACCGATCAAAGCAATGCGCCAGACTTCCGCGCATCTCGCACAGATGTGCTGCACTTCTGCCACCGATTCGGCACACCCTTCAGCCGGCGCCGGTGAACGGCCTGGCTAGACAGGGGTCTACCACGACGGCCACCAGCAAGGGGAACAGGATCGTCAGGGTCATTGAACGAAACCAACCCGGCTTGAACGCAAGGGAGACGCGAGAACGGCTTTGTTTTCGGTGAATCAACTGCCATCCAGGTGTGACATCGATCAGACAAGCAAGCTGGCCGCCCTGTTGACTATCGCCTGCCCCAATCTCCAGGCTGCTCAGGGATTGGCTTGGGTCGAGCTGATTCCAACCGCTGCCAGATCATGACCCGGCAGCATTGGCTTTTTGTGATCACGGCCCTTGCGGTGGCCGGTGCAGGGGCAGGCTGGCTCTGGCGCGCCAACCAGCCAAAGGGTTTGGCGCCGGGGTTCGCCAGCAGCAACGGACGCATTGAGGCCGTAGAAATCGATGTGGCGGCCAAGTCAGCGGGCCGGCTCAAGCAAGTGCTGGGAAAGGAGGGGGACTTCGTTGTTCGCGGGCAGGTGCTGGCCCGCATGGACACCGATGTGCTTCATGCCCAACTCCGTGAAGCCCAGGCGGATCTGCGCAAGGCCAGCAACGCTGTGGAAACGGCGCAGAGCAGCGTGGCCCAGCGACGCAGTGAGCGAACGGCTGCGGAAGCCATCGTGCTGCAGCACAGCGCAGAGCGTGAAGACGCCCGCCGCCATCGCCGCCGCACGGAGCAGTTGTTCGTCAGTGGCGCCGTTTCAGCGGAGAGCCTCGACGATGCCCGCGCCGGTTTCTATGGCGCTGATGCGATCGTCGCCTCCGCCCAGGCCACCGTGGCGGCCAGCCGCGCCGCCATCACCACAGCAGGCTCGCTGGTGATCGAGGCGAAGGCCTCAGTGGCGGCCGCCCAGGCCCGGATCGAGGGGATCAAGGCGAACATTGCCGACAGCCAGCTCCAGGCCCCCAGGGATGGGCGGGTGCAGTACCGCGTGGCCCAGCCCGGCGAAGTGTTGAGCGCCGGCGGGAAGGTGCTGAACATGGTCGACCTTTCCGACGTTTCGATGACGTTCTTTCTGCCCACGGCCCAGGCCGGCAAGGTACGCATGGGGGCTGATGTGCACCTGGTGCTGGACGCCGCTCCTCAGCTGGTGATTCCGGCGCGGGTCACCTTCGTGGCCGATGTGGCCCAGTTCACCCCCAAAACGGTGGAGACGGCCGTGGAGCGCCAGAAACTGATGTTCCGGATCAAGGCCCGCATTGATCCCGCCCTGCTGAAACGCCACATCCGCAGCGTCAAGACCGGACTGCCGGGCATGGCCTACGTCCGACTCGACCCCAAGGCCGCCTGGCCGGCGGCGTTGACGGTGAGGGTTCCGGATTGACGCCAGCGGTCGTTCAGCTCCGGGATGTGCAGCTGCAGTTCGGCGCGACCCGGGCCCTCGCCGGCGTCAGCCTCGACGTTGTCGGCGGTGGCCTCACCGGTCTGGTCGGTCCGGATGGGGTGGGGAAATCCAGCCTGCTCGCCCTGGTCGCTGGGATCCGCCGCAGGCAGAAGGGCCGCGTGCAGGTGCTGGGGGGTGACATGGCCGATCCACGCCATCGCCGCGAGGTCTGCCCCCGCATCGCCTACATGCCCCAGGGCCTGGGCAACAACCTGTCGCCCACGCTCACGGTGATCGAGAACATCGACTTCTTCGCGCGTCTGTTCGGCCAGGGCCGCGCCGAGCGCCGCAGCCGCCGCGCCGAGCTGCTGGAGCGCACCGGACTCGCGGCCTTCGGCACTCGCCCAGCCGGCCAGCTCTCGGGGGGCATGAAGCAGAAGCTCGGCCTGTGCTGCGCCCTGATCCACGACCCCGGCCTGCTGATCCTCGATGAACCCACCACCGGGGTCGATCCCCTCTCGCGCCGCCAGTTCTGGGACCTGATCAGCAGCATCCGGCGCGAGCACCCGGCCATGACCGTGCTGGTGGCGACCGCCTCGATGGACGAGGCCGCCAGCTTCGACTGGCTGGTGGCCATGGATGGCGGCCGCGTGCTTAGTACCGGCAGCCCGGCGGAGCTGCGGCGGCGCACCGGCACCAGCACAGCGGAGGACGCCTTCATTGCCCTGCTGCCCGAGGCGAGGCGGCGGGAGCACCATCCGGTCACGATTCCAGCGCGCCCGCCGGGCGACGGCCAGGTGGCGATCGAGGCCATGGATCTGAGCAAGCGGTTCGGCACCTTTCTGGCGGTCGATCGGGTCAACGTGCGCATCGAGCGCGGCGAGATCTTCGGCTTCCTCGGCTCCAACGGTTGCGGCAAGACCACCACGATGAAAATGCTGGCCGGGCTGCTGCCGGCCAGCTCCGGCCGGGTCCTCCTCTTCCATCAGCCCCTGGACGCCGATGACCTCAGCACCCGGCGGCGGGTGGGCTACATGTCGCAGGCGTTCTCGCTCTACAGCGAGCTGACGGTGCGGCAGAACCTGGTGCTGCACGCCCGCTTGTTCCAGATGCCGGAGGCGGAGATCCCCGGGCGTGTCGCGGATCTGGTGCAGCAGTTCGGCTTGGCGGGTCTGGAAGAGGCCCTCCCCGCTGCCCTTCCGCTGGGGGTGCGCCAGCGGCTGTCACTGGCGGTGGCACTGGTGCATCGGCCCGACCTGCTCATCCTCGATGAGCCCACGTCGGGCGTCGATCCGATTGCGCGGGACACGTTCTGGCAGAACTTGATCGACCTGTCGCGCCAGGAACAGGTCACGATTTTCCTCTCGACCCATTTCATCAACGAAGCGCAGCGCTGCGACCGCCTCTCCCTGATGCATGCCGGCCGGGTGCTGGTCAGCGACACCCCCGCCGGCCTGGTGGCGCGGCGCGGCGCGGCCACGCTCGAGCAGGCGTTCATCGGCTACCTGGAGGAGGCGAGCGGCGACAGCGCCCCCACCCCCACAACTGCAACCCTGGCAGCAGCGCCACCCAGGCAGGGATCACCCAGGCAGCAGCAGGGGTTCAGCCTGCAACGGCTGGGGAGCTATACCCGGCGCGAGGCCCTGGAACTGAGCCGCGACCCGATCCGCATCAGCACGGCCGTGCTCGGCAGCCTGTTCCTGATGGTGGTGATGGCCTTCGGCATGAGCATGGATGTGGAGAATCTGCCCTATGCCGTGCTCGACCGCGACGGCACCACAACAAGCCGGGACTACGCCCTCAATCTGGCCGGGTCGCGCTATTTCATCGAACATCCGCCACTGGACGGCTATGACGCCCTCGATCGACGCATGCGCTCGGGCGAGCTGAGCGTGGCGATCGAACTGCCACCGGGCTTCGGGCGTGATCTCGAGCGCGGCAACCCCGTGCAGATCGGCGCCTGGATCGACGGATCGATGCCGATGCGGGCCGAGACGGTGCGCGCCTATGTGCAGGGCCTGCATGGCCAGTGGCAGGAGGACAGGGCACGGCGCGTGTTGGGTCAAACCAGCCCGCTCCCCCCCGCCAGCATCGAGACACGCTTCCGCTACAACCCCGACATCAGCAGCCTGGTGGCGATGGTGCCGGCCACGATTCCGATCCTGCTGCTGCTGATCCCGGCGATCCTGGCGGCGCTCTCGGTGGTGCGCGAAAAGGAACTGGGCACGATCGTCAACTTCTACGCCACCCCCGTGACCCGCCTGGAGTTCCTGCTGGGCAAGCAAGTGCCCTACGTGGCCCTGGCGATGGTGAACTATGTGCTCCTCACCGTTCTGGCGGTCACCCTGTTCGCCGTGCCTCTCACCGGCAGCGTGCTGGCCCAGGCCAGCGGCGCCCTGCTCTACGTGATCTGTGCCACCTCCCTGGGGTTGCTGATCTCCACCCTGGTGCGCACCCAGATCGCCGCCCTGTTCGGCACCGCCGTGCTGACGATCCTGCCTGCCACCTCCTTCTGCGGCTTGCTCGATCCTGTGTCGTCCCTGCAGGGCGCTGGGGCGGTGATCGGAGCGATCTATCCCACGGCCCACTACCTGACCATCTCCACCGGCACCTTCTCCAAGGGCCTGGGCTTCGCAGATCTATCCGGCGCCTTCGCCGCGCTGCTGCTGGCTGTGCCGATCCTGCTCGGGTTGTCGGTTCTCTTCCTGAAGAAACAGGAGGGCTGAACCATGCGCGCCGCCAACGTTCTGCATCTGGGCCTCAAGGAGCTGTGGAGCCTGGCCCGTGACCCGATCATGCTGCTGCTGATCGTCTTCGTCTTCACAGTTTCGGTCTACACCGGTGCGACGGTGCTTCCTGAAACGCTGCACACGGCCCCGATCGCGATCGTGGATGAAGACCATTCGCTGCTCTCGGAGCGGATCATCGCCGCGTTCGAGCCGCCCTACTTCCAGCTGCCGGAGTTGATCCAGCAGGCCCGGATGGACCAGCGCATGGATGCGGGGCTCGACACCTTCGCCCTGGTGATTCCCAGCGGCTTCCAGCGCGATGTGCTGGCCGGCCGTTCACCGGCTGTTCAGCTCAACGTGGACGCCACCCGCGTCAGCCAGGCGCTCACGGGCAGCGGCTATGTCCAGTCGATCATCAGCACCGAGGTGCAGACCTTTGTGCAGAACAGCCAGGCAACTGCGGTGCCCCCGCTGCAGCTGGTGACGCGCATGCGCTTCAACCCCGAGCTCACCAAGACCTGGTTCGGCGCTGTGAACAAGGTGATCGACAACATCACCCTGCTCTCGATCGTGTTAACTGGCGCCGCGCTGATCCGGGAGCGGGAGCGGGGCACGATCGAGCACCTGCTGGTGATGCCGGTGACGCCCTTCGAGATCATGGCCAGCAAGGTGTGGTCGATGGGTCTGGTGGTGCTCCTGTCCGGCCTGCTGTCCCTGGTGTTCGTGGTGCAGGATCTGCTCAGGGTGCCTCTGGCCGGTTCGCTGCCGCTGTTCACCGCCGGGGCGACGCTTTACCTGTTCGCCTCCACCTCGCTGGGCATCTTCCTGGGCACCTTCGCCCGTTCAATGGCTCAGTTCGGTCTGTTGCTGATGATGGTGCTGCTGCCGCTCCAGATGCTCTCGGGTGGGGTCACCCCGCGCGAAAGCATGCCCGAGCTGGTGCGGACCGTGATGCTGGCGGCGCCGAACACCCACTTCGTGATGCTCGCCCAGGGCATCCTCTTCCGTGGGGCCACGCTCGCGGTGGTGTGGCCCCAGTTCCTGGCCCTGCTGCTGATCGGTTCGGTGTTCTTCGGCGTGGCCCACGCCCGCTTCCGCAGCGCGATCACGGCGATGGCCTGATGGTGATGGCCTGAGCAAGGCCGCTGGCGTGACCCTTCAGCGACCCAGGCTCAAGAGGGTGGCGCCGAGCACGAGGCCGGCGGCGGTGAGGATGTCGGGGTCGAGGGTTTCGCCGAACCACATCAGCCCCCAGAGGGCGGCGAGCGGCACTTGCACGTAGCTGAGTGCGGTGGCGCGGGCGGCCGGCATCGTCATCAGGCCGCGGGTCAGGGCCAGCTGGCCCAGCTGGGTGAACACCCCCACCCCCAGCAGCCAGCCCCACTCCGCCGTGGTGGGCATCACCGGATGCAGCAGCACCAGCGGCAGGCTGAGCGGCAGCGCCAGCAGCGGGAAATAGAACACCACCACCAGGGGGTGTTCGCTGCGGCGCAGGGCGCGCACGCTCACATAGGCCAGCGCCGACAGCAACGCGCCGGCCAGGGCGAACAGCAGCGGCAGGGTGGGCAGGGCCGCGCCAGCCGCCACACCAGCCGCCGTGCCCGCCGGCTGAACCAGCGCCAGGGCGCCGGGATCGGTGAGCAGCAGCACGCCCAGCCAGCCGAGCGCCACCGCCAGCCACACCCGGGCGCCGGGCCGTTCGCCCAGCAGCGGCCAGGCCAGCAGGGCCGTGAAGGTGGGATGGAGGTATTGCAGCACCGTGGCCACCGCCAGGGGCAGGCCGGCGATGGCCAGGAACACGCAATAGAGGCCGGCGGTGCCGAGCACGCCACGGCTCACCAGCAACCCCTTGCGCTGCCCCCAGGGGGAGACACCCGCCCGCCGCAGCATCCACCAGCTGATCAGCAGGCTCACCACCGAGCGGGCCAGCACCACCTGCTCCACCGGCAGCCGCCCGCCCAGCGCCTTGACGCACACCCCCATCAGGCTGAAGGCCAGGGCGCTGAGCAGCATGTCCATGCCGGATCCCAGCCGAGCAGGCGCGACGCCCGCAATCGCCGACGCTAGACACTGCCCGGCCGGCGGGGCGGTGCCTGGCGTCGCCGGGATGGTGGCAACGGCAGCTCCCCACACCTGGTGGCCTCGGGCAGAATGGGAGCAAGTCAGCCCCTACCGGTAGCGCCTTTCCTTGAGTCCCACGGCACCCCAGGCCCGCCTTCACCCGCGCACGATCGAGGCCGTCAAGGAACGCGCCGACATCGTCGATGTGGTGGGGGAGCACGTGGTGCTCAAGAAAAAGGGCCGCGAGTTCGTGGGCCTCTGCCCCTTCCACGACGACAAATCGCCGTCGATGACGGTGTCGCCCGCCAAGCAGTTCTATTACTGCTTCTCCTGCGGGGCCGGCGGCAACGCGATCAAGTTCCTGATGGAGCTGCAGCGCACCAGCTTCAGCGATGTGGTGCTGGATCTGGCGCGCAAATACCAGCTGCCGGTGGAAACGGTGGAGGGGCCGCAGCAGGAACGGCTGCGGCAGCAGCTCTCGCGCCGCGAAGCACTGCTGCGGGCGCTGGCGCTGGCCTCCGGCTGGTTCCGCAGCCAGCTGCGCAGCCCCGCCGGCGCCGCAGCCCTGGCCTACCTCAAGCAGCAGCGGGGCCTGAGCGAAACCACGCTGGAGAGCTTTGAGCTCGGCTATGCGCCCGAGGCGTGGGATGGGCTGCTGAAGCACCTGCAGCAGGTGGAGGGGCTGGCGCCCGAGCTGCTGGAGGCCGCCGGTCTGGTGGTGCCGCGCAAGGGGGGCGACGGCTTCTACGACCGCTTCCGCCACCGGGTGATGGTGCCGATCCGCGACCGGCAGGGGCGAGTGATCGGCTTCGGCGGCCGCAGCCTCGACGGCGGCGAACCGAAATACCTCAACTCCCCTGAAACGGAGGTGTTCGAGAAGGGCAAGCACCTGTTCGGCCTCGACCGCGCCACCAACGCCATCCGCAAGGACGACCAGGCGGTGGTGGTGGAGGGCTATTTCGACGTGATCGCCCTGCATGCCGCCGGCATCACCAATGCGGTGGCGTCACTCGGCACGGCGCTCAGCAGCCAGCAGATCACCCAGCTGTGCCGCTGCTGCGACAGCCGCCGCCTCGTGCTCAACTTCGACACCGACGGCGCCGGCGTGCGGGCGGCGCAGCGGGCGATCGGCGAGGTGGAGCAGCTGGCGCTGCAGGGGCAGGTGGAGCTGCGGGTGCTGCACCTGCCCGCCGGCAAAGACCCCGACGACTTCCTCAAGGAACACGGCGCCGGCGAGTACCGCGCCCTACTGGAGCAGGCGCCGCTCTGGCTCGACTGGCAGATCGAGCAGGCACTTGAGGGCAAGGACCTGGCCCGCGCCGATCAGTTCCAGCAGGCGGTGTCGGCCCTGGTGGCCCTACTGGGCAAGCTGCCGCAGAGCGCCGTGCGCAGCCACTACCTGCAGCAGGTGGCCGAGCGCCTCTCCGGCGGCCAGGCACGCCTGGCCCAGAAGCTGGAGGAAGACCTGCGCCTGCAGGTGAAGGGCGAGCGCTGGCACGGCCGCGCCAGCCGCTGGGACAAGCCCGGCGAGGTCGGCCTGCGCGAGCGGGCGGAGGCGGAGCTCCTGCGGCTCTACCTGCATGCGCCCATCCATCGCGGCGCGATCCGGCGGGAGCTGCGGCTGCGAGAACTGGATGATTTCGCCTTGCAGCACCACCGGCTGCTGTGGGCGGCGATCAGCCAGCTGGAGGAAGACAACCTCGGCGCCGGCCGGCTGGAGGCGGTGAACCGCGGCACTGACCCCGGCGAGGATCTGGGGGATCTCGACCTGCCCCGCCTGCTGGCCGACCAGCTGCTGATGGACCAGAGCGAACTGCTCAACCGGCTCACCCCCCTGCTGGAGCCCAACGAGCTGCAACGCATGGTGCTGGCCCAGCCCCTGCTGCAGCTGCGAGGCACCACGGCCGTGCTGGAGCGTCAGCGCAGCCTCAAGCGCTGCCGCCACCTGCTCGATTCCTGGCGCGGCCAGAACCTGGAAACCCTGGAGCGCTGCATCGCCCGGCTGCTGGCCGAAGAGAACGGCAACGGCTCAGCGGCGCCAGGAAGCAGCGCGGCGGTAGCCCCGCCGCGCTGCCCTAGCGGAGCAACACCAGCCCTGCTCGACATGGAAAGCAGGATCGGGGCGCTGTTCGTTGAACTGAACCGCGATGCGCTCCATTTCCAGGAGCTGTATTACAGCGAGCGGCTGCACATCGGCCATCTCGATCAGCAGCGCTGCGCCGGCTGGGAGGAAACGCTGCAGGCCCCGGCGGCCTGAGGCAGGCCACACGGCGGCCGGCTGTATGAGGCGGCTTTCGGTGCTGCGCAACGGCGCTCAGCGCCCCAGCAACGCCATCACCTGGGTGAAGAAATCGACGACCTGATCGTTCTCGATGAGGTCGTCGAGCACGCGGATCGGTTTGCTGTAGAGCTCATCCTGCTTCATGATCTCAGGCCAATCGATCGCAGCAGACGCCGGGGCGGAGCCATTGGCCTGGAAGGCCTTGAGAAACTCCCAGGCGATGATCCCCTGGCCGATCACGGTGGGGTGGACGCCATCCAGGCTGAAGATGCCGCCCTCCAGCAGTTCCCCCTCTTTGCTGGCTTTGTAGAACTTGGTATTCAGCGGCGGATACAGCCACTGGAATTCTTCGGGATACACATAATTGGGCATGCCGCTGTTGCGCTTCCAGGCCATGCGGGAGAGCACATCGCCAATGTCCACCAGCACGAACGGGCTGTGGGAATAGCGCTGATTGAATTCAGCCAGCAACTGCTTGATGATCATGTTGTATCGAAGGATCACGTTATCGATGAACTGGGCATCACGAAAGGTGAGGTGGTTCTGCCGCCGTGAAAGCGCTGTGGCATCGCTGACGCCATAACGCTTGTAGTACTGGTAATAGCGGAAGGTGCCGGAGGCGTTGCCCGGCGGTACGCGCGGATCCTTCACCACCCGTTCCTCCCCGAAGCCGTCGATGATCGGCGCGATCGTCACCAGCGGCACCGTTCCCACGTAGGCCTTCCAGCTGGCGTTGCGGTTGCTGGCCATCGCCTGACAGATCTTCTCGAGCAACTGCCGGTAGTCGCGCTCGAAATCGTTCGGATGCCAGAGGTTGAAGGGATCGGGCTTGGTCGGGTCTTCGCTGCGGGCGGTGAAGCTTCTGCCATCCCCCGGCGTGAGGCGAACGTCGAGGGAAAAGAGGGTGCCGAGAGCATTGTTCGCCCCCAGGAACACGATCAGATTGTCGACACCTTCACTGGACGCCACACCTTCCAGCCAGCGGATCGGGGAGTGGGCGTCAAACGTGTCGTTCGCCTGGGGATTGAGCACGCGGTAGGCGGCCCGGTAGAAGGGTTGGTTGGCGCAGGCAAGGCCGAAGTTGTTGTCGAGACCACGACTGTCGAGCTGGATTCGATGCTTGCAGAGCGCCGGGGTGATCTCCCAGGCATCGCTCACCCGCATCCCTTCCACGGCGGTGTTGTCGGTGAATGGTGAGCTGAAGGACCGCACGGGCTTGCCGATGGCTCCCGGCCCTCGCTCGAAATAGGTTTCAGCGCGATCCAGCTCGCCCATGATCTGCAGCAAGGCCCGCGGCCATTCCCCCCAATCCACGTCCACACCGAAACGGCCCTCCAGCCTGCGGAACAGTGCTTCGAGGTCGAACTTCAGCTTTTCCCCTTCCCACAGCACCAGCCGGTAGTCGCTGGGCGCGATCCCCAGGGCTCTGGCCAGATGGGTGCTGTAGGCATGTTCTGTGAAGGCGGTGCAGCCACTGCGAAAGCCCTGCGAGACGCTGTCGCCGATCGTGAAGAGCCTGCCCATCCAGCCTCTCGGTTCCGGTGCTGCTCACCACTCTGTCCAGGATCAGAGCAAGGCCACAACTCCGAGACATCTCTTCCAGTTCCGCATCACGTTTCCTGAAGGCGGCAGGTGTGGGGTGAGGACGCTCCTGCCTGCCTTCCCTGTAGCAAGTCCATGGGGAGGCCCGCCCGAGCCGCTGTTCTATTGGGCAGACCCCTGCGGCTGTCTGCTCGGTGATCGCTCACTCTGCGACCTCGAAATCTGTGGCAGCGAAATCTGTACCCATGACATCAGCAACTGCATGATCTTTATCGATGATTTTCAGGCCTGTGATCTCTATACTTGTGATCTCTGCATCCGTGAAGTCAACAGCAGTCATTGCTGCCATTGTGGATTTAACAGCAAGGATATCTTTAATTGTAAATTCTGCAGCCGAGACCACGGCTGGTTGACGCTGGCGCAACAGGAGCTGCAGGCGGGAGTTGGAAGGGTGGATTGAAGGGCCGTCTGGTCAGTTCTTGTGCGCCGAATCCCGTCCGGCGCCACAGCCGTGCCGCAACAAGTCGGTCAGAAAACCTGCGGAACTGGCTCGGCCCCCAGGATCGCTCTGCCATCCGGCCGCACCGCGGCCACCCCGGCAGCCCTGCCAGATTCGACCCCCCAGGTTGTGCTCCGTTGACACCCGCCGCTGCCGCCGACTCCGCCAGCCCTACGACCGTGGCCACCGACGCCCTGCCGGCCGCGGGGTCGATCTGGCGGCGCAGCTGGTATCCCGTTGCCTATCTCAAGGACCTGGACCCGGCGCGGCCCACCCCGTTCACCCTGCTGGGCGACGACCTGGTGCTCTGGTACGACCGGGAGCCCGGCCAGTGGCGCGCGTTTGCGGATGTGTGCCCGCACCGGCTCGTGCCGCTCTCCCAGGGCCGGCTGAACGGGGCGGGCGAGCTGGAATGTCCGTACCACGGCTGGACCTTCAACGGCGACGGGCACTGCACCGCCATTCCGCAGGCGGAGGGCGACACGGCCGCCGCTTCGCCCCGCAGCCACTGCCGCGCCTATGCCACCGCCACGGGGCAGGGGCTGCTGTTCGTGTTCGCCGGGGAGGCGGAGACGGCTGCCGCCGTGCCCTTGCCACTGCTGCCGATGCTCGCGGCGGAACCGGAGCGCTGGAGCGTGCAGGACACCTTCCGCGACCTGCCCTACGACGCCCTCACCCTGCTGGAGAACGTGCTCGATGTGAGCCATGTGCCGTTCACCCACCACGCCACGGTGGGCAAACGCGAGACGGCAGGTCCGGTGAACCTGGAGCTGACCAGCAGCGGACCGGACGGCTTCACCGGCGTGTGGCCCGAGGGGCCGCGCCGGGGCACGCTCGGCACCCAGCACACCAGCTTTCAGGCCCCCTGCCTGATGTGGCACGACCTCACCGCCAAGGGTTTTGCCCGCATCCTCACCGTGGTGTACGCCACACCGATCCGGCCGGGGGAGTGCCGCCTGTTCGCCCGCTTCCCCTTCCGCTTCGAATCGGCGCTGCCGGCGCGGCTGCTGAAGCTGCGGCCCGAATGGCTGCAGCACCTGGCCAACCATGTGGTGCTGGAAGACGACCAGGCCTTCCTGCACTGGCAGGAGCGGGTGCTGCAGCAGCGGGGCGGCAGCGACGCGCTGGTGCGCTCCTGCTACCTGGCCACCCCGTCCGATCGCTACGTGCGCGCCCTGCACGACTGGGTCAGCGGCGGCGCCGGTAAACCCTTCGGTGCGGCGCCGCTGCCCGAGCGGCTGGGGGAAACGCCGCTGCTCGAGCGCTACGAGAGCCACACCCGCCACTGCCGCAGCTGCTCCGGCGCCGACCGGCGGCTGGCCCAGCTGCAGCCGCTGGCGGCGGCCGTGCTGCTGCTGGCGCTCGGCGCGGCGGCCTGGTGGGGGGCCTCAGCGGCGGCGGCTGGTGCACTGGTGGTGGCGGCGCTGGCGGCAGCGACCTGGTTCCAGGCGGGGCGTTGGCGGCATCAGTTGCGCGTGGGGCGGCCGGTGCCGCCGCGCAACAGCCTGCGCACCAAGGCCTGAGGCTCAGGCGCGCACCACCGGGATGTCGCTGAGGCGGGTGGTGGCGGCCCGCGAGAGCTGCTGCCGCTTCATCGCCCAGGCCGGCCGGAGACCGCAGGCGGCCCATTGCACGGTGCCGCGGCCGTAGCGGCGGTTGAGGCCATCGATCGTGGCCATCAGGGCTTCGCGTCGCTGCTGCTGCTCCGGCGGCAGCGGCGTGAGCAGATGGTGCTGCAACTGCTGCAGGGGCTGCAGGTTCTGCAGCAGCACACCGGCCTTCTGCAGGGGTTTGTGGGGGCGGAACAGGCGGTCGGCCAGGGGCAGGGCGGCGGCCAGCAGCACGGCCGTGTCGTTGCTGGCCAGCGGCAGCGACACCGTGGCGGCATTGGCGTAGAAGCTGGTGCCGTTGAAGGGGCTGCTGCGCACGAACACGGTGATGGTGTCGGTGCGTTGGCCCTGGCGGCGCAGCTTCTCGGCGGCGCGGCTGAGGTAGGTGGCGATCGCCTCCCGCAGCTGGGGCAGCTCCCGCACCGGTTCGCTGAAGCTGCGGCTCACGCAGGTTTCCCGCTTGGCGGGCGGCACCGCCACCAGCGGCAGGCAGCTGTGGCCCCGCAACTCCTGCTGCAGCCGCAGCCCCACCACGCCCGCCCTGGCCCGCAGCTCACCGCTGGCCATGTCGCGCAGCTGCAGCGCATTGGCCACGCCGCGCAGCCGGCACCAGCGCGAGAGCTTGCGGCCGATGCCCCACACGTCTTCGATCGCGACGGCCGCCAGCCAGGGATCGGGGGCGGCCACCACCCCCAGATCGAACACACCGCCGTGGGCGCGGTTCTGCTTGGCCAGCTTGTTGGCCACCTTGGCGAGCAGCTTGGAGGGGGCGATGCCCACCGCCACCGGTAGCCCCAGATGCCGCCGCACCTGGGCCCGCAGCGCCTGGCCCCAGGCGGTGAGATCAGCACCGGTGCCTGCCGGGCCACCGGTGCCGGCGGGGCGGCGCAGGCGGCCGAACGCTTCGTCGATCGAATAGACCTCCAGCTCCTCCACCCAGGGCTCGAGCGTGAGCATCAGGCGGTGGCTCATGTCGGCGTAGAGGGCGTAGTTGGAGCTGCGCACCACCACCCCGAGCCGCTCCAACTCGCGGCGCACCTGGAAATAGGGGGTGCCCATGGCGATGCCGAGGGCGCGGGCCTCGGCGCTGCGGGCCACGATGCAGCCGTCGTTGTTGGAGAGCACCACCAGCGGCCGGCCGATCAACGAAGGATCGAGCGCCGCCTCGCAGGAGGCGTAGAAGTTGTTGCCGTCGATCAGCGCGGTGGCCCAGGCCATGGAGGTTGGGGTGGAGGGGGCTCAGAGCGGGTGGATCACGTGGATGGCCACGCCCCAGAGGAGCGTGTCGTCGCCCTCGCCCAGGGCCAGCGGCGGGTAGGCGGGATGGGCCGCCTCCAGCCGCAGGCGACCGCGGTGCAGCACCAGGCGCTTGAGCGTGAAGGCCCCCTCCAGCACGGCCACCACGATGCGGCCGGGGCGCGGCTCGACGCTGCGATCGACGATCAGCAGGTCACCGTGATGGATGCCGGCCTCCACCATCGAATCGCCGCTCACGCGCAGGAAGAAGGTGCTGCTGGGGCGGGCGATCAGCTGCTCGTTGAGGTCGATGCCGGTTTCGACGTAGTCGTCGGCGGGACTGGGGAAACCGGCAGCCACGCTCTCGCCGGCCAGGGGCAGCAGCAGGCCGGTGCGGCACTGGCGCAGGGGCCGCGGGAGCGGCTGGGGCTCGGGCGGTGACTGGGCCTGGGCCGCAGGCCGTGACTGGGGCTCAGGCCGTGAGCGGGCCTCCGGCAGCGGCAGGGGATCGGGCGGTGACTGGGCGGGCATGGGCCCCGGGGCAGGCCTTGCAGATTAGTACAGATGTACCAAAGCTAGCAGGGCCAGCAGCGCGGAAATAGCCTGCGGCAACGCTGCCAGCGGGCCATGCATGCGGCAATCACCCGGCCAGCGGCCAACAGCGTTTCCCGTGATGGCGGCTGTCGTGGCGTCGTCTTCCGTGGCAATACCTCCCGTGGCGCCGCCGCCTTCCGACTCCAGCGTCGCTGGGGCCCGCTCCCGTGGGGCCGCAGCCTGAGGCGCGGGGCGCTCGCTGCTGTGATGGTGCTCAGCTGCACCGGCGCATGGGCCGCGGAGCTGGCCGGGCCGGGGGTGATCTGGCGACTGCGCCAGGGGGCGGGCTGGGTGTACGTGGCCGGATCGATGCACGGCCTTCCCGCCACGCGCAGCAACCTGCCGGCCACCTATGTGCGCGCTTACGCCGCCGCCGCGCGGCTGGTGATGGAAATCGATCTGAAGAGCACAAGTCCGGCGGAGCTGGCTGAGGAACTGCTGCGCCGCGGCCTGCAGGACGGCGGCGGCACGCTCAGCGCCGACCTGGGACCGCAGCGCTGGCGGCAGCTGCAGCCGCTGCTGAAGAGCGCCGGCCTGACGCCGGAACTGGCCGAGCCGCTGAAACCTTGGGCGGTGGCGCTGATGCTGGCCTCGGGCCAGCTGCTGCGCAGCGGCTATGGCGGCGAGAACGGCGTGGAGGCCCAGCTGCAGGCACGGGCCGCGGCCGATCGCAAACCGGTGACGGGGCTGGAAACGGCCAGCGTTCAGCTGGGGCTGCTGGCGGGCCTGCCGCTCAGCGACCAGCTGGCGCTGCTCGATCAGGCGATCGCGGAACAGGAGCCATTGCCACGCCGCCTGAACGAGCTGGAGACCGCCTGGCGCCGCGGGGATCTGGCCACGCTGGAGCGGCTGGCGCTCGCGAACGACGGCTCAACCCCGGGCGTACGGGCGGTACTGCTCGACCGCCGCAACAGCCACTGGCTGCCGCCGATCGAGTCCTTCCTGCAGCAGCCGGACAACACCATGGTGGTGGTGGGGGCCGCCCACCTGCTGGGCGAAGGGGGGCTGATCGCCCTGCTGCGCCGCCGGGGGCTGGTGGTGGAACGGGTGCTGGAGGAGGGGAGGCTCCCGCCGGCAGCGCCGGCAGGGGCCGGGCCCGCGACCCTCGCCCCCTAAAGGCGCAGCTGAAAGCCGTCGCGGCGGTGGAAATCGGGCGCATTGCCGGGATGGGCCAGGGCCCAGTAACTGAGGGCGCCGCCGGCCTGCTCCACCACGGCGGTGACTGCCAGCTCCAGCGGGCCGCCGCCGGGCAGGAGGGCGGCAAGGTCGCAGGTGAGCTCGAGCTCCAGAACGCCAGGCGTGCGCGTGACCAGGAAGGGCAGCGCCTGCAGCGCCGCCTCCGGCGCCATCCCCTGGCGGTAGCCACTGAAGCGGTAGACGTTCCAGTGGCCGGCGGGGGAGAGGTTCACCTCCCAGTAGGCGTCGGCACCGGGAGTGGCCAGGAAGAACTCCAGGCAGGTGGTCTGCCAGAGGCCATCGCAGCGCTGGGGCAGCGCCGCCGGCTCCGGCAGGCACACGCCCTCGAGCGCGCCCGCCAGCCGCCAGCCGATCTGCAGCTCCGCGCCGCGCCGCACCACCTGGCCGGTGAGGGTGAGGGCCGCCGGCGACAGGTCAAGATCGGGCGCCGCTGGGGGAGCCGCCAGGAAGGGATGAAGCGTGAAGGCGTGGGAGTCCAGAGGTGGCGGTGGCGATGAGGGTGGCGAGGTCATGCCATCACCGCCGCGACGATCGCGCGGATCTCGGCTTCCTGCGCCTCGATGCTGGCGGCGAGGGCGAACTGCACCAGGGCCCGCTGCAGGTTCTGCCCCGGCCGGCGCACCTTGAAGTACACGTCACCGGCGAGATGGTCGGTGAGGAAACGCACCCCCAGCTCGAAGGCCAGCAGGCGGATCGCGTCGTAGAGGAAGGCCACGTCGTCGGGGGTGAGCATGGGGCGGGCCGCCGCCGCGTACCCCTCCAGCAGCGCCGCGCAGAAGCCGGTGTCGAAGCGCACTGCGCGCCAGTCGGCGGCTTCCTCCCCGGCCAGGTTGCAGGCCGAGCGCAGGCAGTCGCCGATGTCGTAGTGGATCAGGCCCGGCTTCACGGTGTCGAGATCCACCAGGCTGATCGCGGCGCCGCTGGCCGCATCGATCAGCACGTTGTTCACCTTCGGGTCGCCATGGATGGGGCGCAGCTGCAGCCGGCCGCTCCCCTTGGCGTCCTCCAGCACCGACGCCCACCGCTGCCGTTCCGCCACGAAGGCGGCGCAGTGGCGCAGCTCGGGGGAGGCAGGCGGCGGCGACGCGGCGCAGACCCGGTGGTAGGCCGCCAGGTAGGTGGGAGTGATGTGGAACCCCTCCAGCGTGTCCACCAGCTGGTCCACCGGCAGATCGCTCACCAACCGGTGGAAGCGGCCCAGGCCATAGCCCACCTCACGGGCCTGCCCGGTGTCACTGAGCTGGTCGAGGCTGCGGGCGCCGCCGATGAAGGTGGTCATGCGCCAGAAGTCGCCGTCGCACTCCAGCCAGGGATCAGCACCCGCCTGCAACGGCACCACGCGCGGCACCTCCCAGCGGCGGCCCGGGCCGGCCACCGGCGCCTGCAGCTGGCGCTCGGCATGGGCGGTGAAGGCCAGCAGGTTGCGCATCACATCCCGAGGCTGGCGGAACACGTGGGTGTTGAGGCGCTGCAGCACATGGGAGCCGCCGGGGGCCCCCACCAGCTGCACCAGGTAGGTGTCGTTGACGTTGCCGCCGCCGAGCGGGGCGATCGCCTGCACCGGAGCGCCGAGCGCAAACTGCTCGGCCACCGCCACCAGATCGGGCGCGGCGGGCGGCGATGGCACTGCGGGGGCACCCCCCGGCTCGTCGGTCATGGCCTGCGCGGCAGCCTGCGCTGCAGATGGTGCCACCCACCCTGCCGCGCCGCCCGTCCCCGGCTCAACCGCTGGCCAGCAGCCTCGCCCGCCAGCGGTCGCTGAGGTCTTCCCCCAGCAGCGTGAGCAGGGCATAGACCACCACCAGCGCCAGCAGCTGGTCCCAGTCGAACGAACTGAGGCTCTCCAGCAGCTGGCTGCCGAGGCCCGTGGCGCCCACCAGGCTCACCACCACCGATTCCCGCAGCATCACATCGCTGCGGTAGGCGGCATAGGCGAGGTAGGGGCGGGCCACGCCGCTGAGGCGGCCGTAGAGCAGGGCCAGCCGCGGCCCGCTGCCGGCGCAGGCCAGCGCCTGCTCCGTGGCCGGGCTGGCATCGGCGGCGCTCTCCAGCAGCAGGCGGCCGAGCACGCCGAGGTTGTGAAAACCGAGGGCCAGCGCACCGGTGACGACACCGGGCTGCAGCACCAGCAGCAGCAGCAAGGCCGTGAGCGGCGGCGGCCAGAGGCGGCCCAGCGCCCAGACCAGGCGCAGCGGCGCCCGCAGCCAGCGGGACGGGGCCGCCAGCAGCAGCAGCAGGGGCGCCAGACCCACCGCCAGGCAGGCCGCCAGCAGCGTCAGCCCCAGGGTGCCGCCCACCAGCGCCGGCCAGGGCAGGGCCAGCACACTGGGCCAGTCGCTCTGCAGCGGCGGCAACGGCTGCACGCTGAGCAGCGCCTGGGGCTGCACGCCAAGGGCATGACCCAGCAGCAGCGAGAGCGGCAGCAGGGCCAGCAGCACCAGCAGCATCTCCCGCGCCCGCAGCCCCACCGACGGCTGCTGCAGACCGAAGCGCACGGGCATCAGCCAACGTCGCCGCAGATGGCCCAGGCCGGCCTCCAGGCTGAGCATCACGGCGAGCAGCAGCCACAGGCCGGTCCAGAGCTCATGGAAAGCGAGCGACTGCATGGTGAGCTTCAGCTCGGTGCCGAGGCCGCCAAGGCCGAACACCCCCAGCAGGGTGGCGCTGCGCAGGGCGCACTCCAGCCGGTAGCCGCCGTAGCTGAGCACCCCCGGCAGCAGGGCGGGGCCGAGCGCCGTGAGCAACGCGGCCGGCGCCGGCGCCCCACCGGCCCGCAGGGCCTCCACGTTGGTGGTGGGCAACGCGTCGAGCAGATCACTCAGCACCCGCGCCACCAGCGCCGCATAGGGGATCACGATCGCCAGCACAGCCACCGCCGGCTGCAGCCCCAGCAGTTGCAGGAGCAGCAGCCCCCAGATCAGTTCATGGATGGAGCGGGGAACGGCCAGCAGGCGGCGGATGCCGGTGGCGGGCAGGGCACTGCCGGTGAGGGTGGACCAGACGGTGCGGGAGCTGGCCACGCCCAGCAGCAGGCCGAGGACCAGGCTCACCGCCCAGCCCAGCAGCGCCATCGCCACGGTCACCAGCAGCCCACCGGCCACCGAGCGCAGCACCACCGGATCCAGCGACGGCGTCAGCGCCGCCATGGCGAACTGACCGATCAGCTCCCAGCCACCGCCGTGGCTGAGGCCCGGCAGCACCAGCCCCAGCGGCAGCAGCACCAGGGCCGGCAGCAGCACCAGCAGCGGCGGCGCAACTCTCAGCTGCACGGCGGCGTGCCTTCGTAGAGGTCGGTCAGCAGCGCCCGGTGCACCGCGGCGATCGGCCCGTCGAACACCAGCCGGCCCTGCCGCAGACCGATCGCCCGATCGAAGCCCTCCAGCAGATCGGGGCGGTGCAGGCTGAGCAGCAGGGCACGCGGCGGCATCGCCTGACGCAGCAGCAGGGCCAGCAGCTCCGCCGCCAGGCGGGGATCAAGGCTGGCCAGGGGTTCATCGGCCAGCAGCAGCACCGGGTCCTGGCGCAGCAGCCGCGCCATGGCCACCCGCTGGCGCTGGCCGCCGGAGAGAGCCGACACCGGCCGCTCCAGCAGGTGTGGCTCCAGGTCCATCGTCGCCATCGCCTGGCGGCAGGCGTCGGTTTCGAGCGGCAGCAGCAGGTTGAGCAGGGCCTTCGGCCAACCCCAGACCGCCAGCCGCGCGGCATTGAGGTTCTGCTGCACGCTGAGCTCTTCCACCAGGCGCAGGTCCTGCCAGAGGGTGCCGATGCGGGCCTGCTGCAGGCGGCGGCCCCGCCGTGAGCGGGCCGGTGGCCGGCCCTCCCACAGCACCTCGCCGTGCTGCGCTGGCAGCAGCCCATTGGCCACCGCCAGCAGGGTGCTCTTGCCGGCGCCGCTGGCCCCGAGCAACGCCACCCGCTCGCCCTGGCGGATGGTGAGGTCAATGCCCTCGAGCCGCGGTCGCGGTTGGCCCGGCACCGTGATGCCGCGCAGTTCGAGCACCGGGTTCATCGGTGCGTCCTCAGCGGATCTTGCCGATCTGACGGCCCACCTGCTCGATACGGGCGTAATCCGCGGCCTTGGCGGGGATGAACCGCTGGGCGCCGAACAGGGCGAGGATCTGCTTCTGCTCGGGGTCGGTGGTCCGCCAGCTGAGGATCGCCGACCGCACCCGGTTGCTGAAGCCCTTGCCGAAGCGCTTGTCGAGATCGGGCTGGGCGAGCCAGTGGTAGTTGGGGTAGCCGGGGGTTTTCCAGATCTGGAGCACCTTGTCACGGTTGACCTTGCCCGCGCTGAGGTTGCTGCGCCACACCTCTTCGCTGAGGGCGCCGGCCTGATAGGCGCCGCTCTGCACCAGGGCGATGGTGGCGTCATGGCTGCTGCTGAAGCCGGGGACACCGCCGGCGAAATCGCTGAGCTTGACCCCGGCCTGATTCAGGTAGAACTGGGGCATCAGGCGGCCGGAGGTGGAGCTCTCCGAGCCAAAGGTGAAACGCTTGCCCTTCAGCTCCGTCAGCCCCTTCACGTTGGAGATCGGCTTGAGGCCGCTGCTGGTGTTGGCGATGAAGACGCTCTGGAACGACGCGTCGATGTCGCGCTGGGCGACCACCTGGGCGCCGGGCTTCTGCAGGCGCGCCTGCACGCCGGTGAGACTGCCGAACCAGACCAGATCCAGGCCGCCGGTGCGGAAAGCGGTGACGGCGGCGGCGTAATCCACCACCGGCACGTAGGTGACCTTCACACCCAGCTGACGGCTGAGTTCATTGGCCACCAGCGGGTAGAGCCGGTTGAGCACCTCGGGCTTCTGGTCGGGGATCGCACCGATGCGCAGCACCTTGGTGTTCTGCTGCGCCTTCGCCTCGCTCAGCAGCGACGGCAGGGGGCCGCCGGCGGGGGCCAGGGCCGGCAGCAGCGCCAGGGAAAGGCCCACCAGCGCAGCGGTGGCACGGATGCGGAACGTCATCGGTGAGAAGGGATCGGAGGGAAGGATCGGGGCGGGCGACGGGTGAGACCCAGGCCGGCGCCTCGGCACCCAGGCGGCTGAACAGGCAACTGCGCTGGGAAACGCAGAAGCAGCTCGCAGCACAGCGGAGCGAGGAGGCACGAAGAGGTGTCCGAGGAGCCACACGTCGCGCTGCCCGGGGTGCCGTGCAAGCAAGGTGCGCCGCAGCAGGGCGGCCCTGGAGCCACTATGGCGCTCACGACGTCGTGCCCCGGGTTGGCGATGGTGGTGCCCCAGCCGATCGAGCGCTTCCTGGAGGGGACGGGGCCACTGCTGGATGTGCGCACCCCGGCGGAATTCGCCCAGGGCCACATTCCCGGCGCCGTCAACCTGCCGCTGTTCAGCGATGCCGAACGGGCGGAGGTGGGCACGCTCTACAAGCAGCAGGGGCGCCAGGCGGCAGTGCTGCATGGACTGGCGGTGGTGGGCCCGCGCCTGAAGGGACTCGCGGCGGATCTGGCCGCCTGCAGCGCCGACGCCGAGGGGGCGCCGCTGCGGCTCACCTGCTGGCGGGGGGGCATGCGCTCCGGCAACGTGGCCCTGCTGGCCGAGAGCCTGGAGCTGCCGGTGCGCCTGCTGCACGGCGGCTACAAGAGCTTCCGGCGCTGGGCGCTGGAGCTGTTCGAGCGGTCCTGGCCGCTGCGCCTGCTGGGTGGCCGCACCGGCTGCGGCAAGACCGAATTGCTGCTGGCCCTGCAGCAGCGTGGAGCCGCCGTGGTGGACCTGGAAGGCCTTGCCAACCATCGCGGCAGCAGCTTCGGCGGGCTGGGGCTGCCGCGGCAACCCAGCACAGAGCACTACGAAAACCAGCTGGCCATCGCCTTGCGGGCGCTGGAGGGGGCGGAAGCGATCTGGCTGGAGGCGGAGAGCGCCATGGTGGGCCGCTGCCGCATCCCGGCCGGCCTCTGGCGCCAGATGAAAGCCGCGCCGGTGCTGGAGGTGCAACGGCCGCTGGAGCAGCGGCTGGCCCATCTGGTGGCGATTTACGGCCAGCACGACCCGGACGCGGTGGCGGAGGCCACCCGTCGCATCGCCAAGCGGCTGGGCCCTCAGCGCACGGCCATCGCGCTGGAGGCGATCGCCAACGGGGAGGCGACCGAAGCCTGCCGGCAGATGCTCGACTACTACGACCGCTGCTACGACCACGACCTCAGCGGTCGTGGCGTCGTCACCGTGGAGCTGGGGGAGCAGACCGCCGAGCAGGCCGCCGACCGGTTGCTGGCGGACGGCCTGATGGGAAAGCACACCTAGGCCAGCACCCGGCCGATCAGGGCAGCGGCGCCGAAGCCGGCCGCCCGCAGCTCCTGCAGAGCGGCAGCGGCATTGGCGGCCGGCAGCGCCGCCAGCAGCGGGCCGCAGGTCTGGGGATCGATCAGCAGAGCCCTGTGGGCGGCCTCAGGGCCGTCCGGGCCAGGACCGGCCAGCTGCACCACACCCTCCAGCAGGGCCAGGGCGGCGGCATTGGCGGGGGCCAGGCTGCTGGCCACACCGGCTGCCAAAAGCTCCAGGGCGCCTGGCAGCGCCGGCACGGCGGCCCAGTCGAGAGCAACGCGCACCGCGGGACTGGCGGCGATCATCTCGCCGAGGTGGCCGAGCAACCCGAAGCCGGTCACATCGGTGCAGGCCCGGCAGCCGTGGCGCGCCAGCAGCGGCAGCAGCGGCGCCTGGCTCTGCTGCAGCACCGCCAGCGCCTGCTCGATCCAGGCGGGATCGGCGGCCGCCGCCATCGCCGCCGCGAACAGCACGCCACTGCCGAGCGGGCGGCTGAGCAGCAGCACATCACCCGGCTGGAGCGGGCCCTTGCGCCAGAACTGCGCCGGCGCCACCCGGCCGTTGACCGTGAGCGCCAGGCTGAGCCCGGCACCATCGCGGCCCTCCAGGGTGTGCCCGCCCAGCAGCACGGCCCCCTGCGGCTCCAGCACGGAACACACCCCCGCCAGGGTCTGCACCAGCAGCTCTTCCTGCACGGCGGCCGCCGCGGCCGGCAGGGTCACCAGCGCCTGGGCGCTCTCCACCGGCGCCCCACAGGCCCAGAGGTCGCTGCAGGCATGCAGGGTGGTGAGGCGGGCGTTGAGCCAGGGGTCGTCCACCAGGGCCGGGAAGCCATCCACGCTCTGCAGCAGCAGCGCGCCGTCGTCAAGCCGGGCCACCACGGCGGCGTCATCGGCGGGGACGGCAACCGCACCGAGTCGCCCCAGGGCCGCCTGCAGCGGGGCGGCGGACAGCTTGGCGGCACAGCCGCGGCAGGGCATGGGCTCGGTCTTGCCTCTGGAGCCCATCGGCTGCAGGACGGTGAAGCGTTCCATAAACACCTGGTCGATGGCCTGCTTCCAGTGCCACAGCCAGCGGTGCGGACCGATCGCCAGCGGCCCGAACAGGGCCAGGGCCCGGGGGCCGGCCGGATGCCAGCCGCCATCGCCGAGCAACTGCAGGGCGAACGGCTGGGGCCGCCAGGGCCTCAGGGGGCGGCTGGGGCTGTCGATACTGCGTTTCAGGTTGGCCGCCAGCACCGGCGCGGCCCGCACCGCCCAGACCCCCGACGGGGGGCGGGGCTGGCCGTCGATCAGGCCGCAGTCACCGCAGGCGAACAGGCCGGGGCGGCCCACCACTTCCAGGCTGGACGCGGTGCGGACCCGGCCGCTTCCGGGATCGACCGGCAGGCCGGCAGCGGCCAGCCAGGCAGGCGCCAGGCTGCCGGTGCAGGCCAGATCGGCAAGGGCGTGCGCGGGAGCGTCGCGTTCCAGTGGAATCGCCGCCGCCGCCAGCAGTCGCTCGCCGGCGCGGTTGGCGGCCGCCGACCCCAGCTG